>NZ_JAAELD010000032.1 GCF_024227015.1 Moraxella sp. | reverse complement strand
CAACTTGGGGACGTGGCGGAATTGGTAGACGCACTGGATTTAGGTTCCAGCGCCGCGAGGTGTGAGAGTTCGAGTCTCTCCGTCCCCACCATATTCAAAACCAATAATCAGACGATTATTGGTTTTCTTTGTATGCCTAAATGAATATTTGGCATAAGGTTTGATATGCGACATTTTTTATTTGATATTATTTTTACGATAGTGTGTTTCTTTATCGCTGCGTGGTGGGGCTATTCGCGTGGTGGTATGTCAGGCTTGCTTGTGGCGCTGGGCGTGACCGCAATTTTGGCAATCATGGAGGTGTCACTGTCTTTTGATAACGCTGTGGTAAACGCCTCTATCCTAAAGGGCTGGAATGATTTTTGGAAAAAAATCTTCTTAACCGTTGGTATGTTGATCGCGGTATTTGGCATGCGCTTGGTGTTCCCGATTGTCATCGTGGCGGTGACCGCCAATCTAGGCATGCTTGAAGTGATCGATCTGGCGCTCAACAATCCTACCAAATATTCTGAACATCTGAACGCGCATCATGCGGAGATTTCTGCGTTTGGTGGGATGTTCTTGTTATTGGTGTTTCTAAAATTCATGTTCGGTGATAAAGACGTTCATTGGTTTAATTGGCTAGAGTCACGACTGGTGAAGTTTAGCAAGGTGGATGCGATGAGTGTGTTTGTCGCATTGGTTGTGCTCATGATCTCGATGAGTTGGGTGGATGAAGCCAAAGAGGGCGTTGTTCTAGTCGCGGGAATCTGGGGTATCTTGGTATATCTTGGCGTAAGTGTTTTATCTGCACTGCTAGAAGGCGAAAGCAATCCTGACGAGATCGTGTATGACGCTAAGGGCAATCCCATCACCAACACCGCAGGCGTATCACCGACCATCCTAAAGGGTGGCATCGCAGGCTTTATGTATCTAGAGGTGCTGGATGCGTCGTTTAGTTTTGATGGGGTGATTGGTGCATTTGCCATCACCAATGATGTCGTGATCATCATGATCGGTCTTGCCATTGGTGCGATGTTCGTGCGTTCGATGACGATTTATCTTGTGGATAAAGGCACGCTGAGTGAATTCGTCTATCTAGAACACGGTGCGCATTATGCCATCGGTGCGTTGGCGATCATCATGCTGCTATCGACCAAATTCCACGTGCCTGAGATTGTAACAGGTCTGATTGGTGTGGCGTTCATCGCGCTGTCGGTGTATAACTCCATCCAATACAACAGACGAAATCCGGCATAGGTGAATCATCTTAAAATGGCTAGGGTAAAAAATGCAAAAAGCGCTAGCCATTTTTTGTAAAGTTATGTATAATAACTCAAATCTGTGCCAAAGCGAGCAAAAAAGAAAAAAGATAACTTAAGTTTTGCCTATCTTGCAAGTTAAGTTATTTGATTTTTCTAAGTTGTTCGCTTTTTTTGTGGGTGTATGATTCGATAAAGTGTGGCGTATTTGCCAAAAAATTTTGTCTAAAATTTGCCCATCTTGCACTCACATCATTGCAAATTTTTATAACAAGTAATCTCACACCATTCATGTTCGGAGCGTGTCATGACAACAAAAAAAGCCATTTTAGCCTTAGCTGACGGAACCATTTTTCGTGGCGTAAGCATCGGTGCAGACGGTCAGACGACAGGTGAAGTTGTCTTTAACACCGCCATGACAGGCTATCAAGAAATTCTAACCGACCCAAGCTATGCCAATCAGATGGTTACCTTGACCTATCCGCACATCGGTAACACTGGCTGCAACAGCGAAGACAGCGAATCGGGTCGTATTCATAAGGTGTGGGCGAGCGGTCTGATCATCCGTGATCTGCCACTACTGCACAGTAACTTCCGTGCTGATCAGTCGTTGAGCGAATACCTAATCTCGCACGGCGTGGTGGCGATTGGCGACATCGATACGCGACGTCTAACCACACTGCTTCGTAACACTGGCGCCCAAAACGGCTGCATCCTAACAGCTGATGCTAATGGCGAGATTGACGAACAAAAAGCAATCGAACTGGCAAAAAATGCACCAAGCATGAAGGGTTTGGATCTGGCAAAAGTATGCTGCGACCAAGACGGCTATGAGTGGACAGAGGGTTCATGGGAGCTGGCGCACGACGGTCGAAATGCCAAGATCACCGAAACTGGCGGCCGTTTTGCCAAGATTGGTACGGATATTGAGCAGCGCTTTAATATCGTGGCATATGACTTTGGTGTTAAGACGAACATCCTTAGAATGCTCGCCGATCGCGGCTGTCATGTGACGGTAGTGCCTGCGACCACGCCGATCGATGAAGTTCTAAAACATAACCCAGATGGTATCTTCCTATCTAATGGTCCTGGCGATCCAGAGCCTTGTACTTATGCCATCGATGCGATTCGTCATGTGATTACTAATACGGACATTCCTGTATTTGGCATTTGTTTGGGTCATCAGTTGTTGGCTTTGGCAAGTGGCGCGCAAACCATCAAAATGAAATTTGGCCATCATGGCGCCAACCATCCTGTACAAAACATCATCGATGGTACAGTGATGATCACCAGCCAAAACCATGGTTTCTGTGTGGATGAAGATAGCCTGCCTAGCAACGTGCGTGTGACACATCGTTCATTATTCGATGGTTCAAACCAAGGCATCGAGCTGACCGATCACTCTGCCTTTAGTTTCCAAGGACACCCAGAAGCAAGCCCTGGTCCGCATGATTGCGCTGTGCTGTTTGATCGCTTTGTAAGTGAGATGGAAAAAGCCAAAGCTTAAAATTACTCAATAAAAATTAAATAAACTAAGACAGAGAAAAACCATGCCAAAACGTAACGACATACAATCCATTCTAATCATCGGTGCAGGTCCCATTGTCATCGGTCAAGCCTGTGAGTTTGACTATTCGGGTGCCCAGGCCTGTAAAGCCTTAAAAGAAGAGGGTTATCGAGTTATCCTAGTGAACTCAAACCCAGCAACCATCATGACCGACCCTGCGATGGCAGATGCGACCTACATCGAGCCGATTACTTGGCAGACGGTTGAGCGCATCATCGAAAAAGAACGCCCAGATGCGATCCTGCCAACGATGGGTGGTCAGACAGCACTGAACTGTGCGCTAGACCTAGATAAGCATGGCGTGCTTGCTAAGTATGGCTGTGAACTGATCGGCGCGACCAAAGAAGCCATCGAAAAGGCTGAAGACCGTGAATTGTTCGACAAAGCCATGAAGAAAATTGGCCTAGAGTGCCCGCGCGCAGACATCGCTGAGACGATGGAGCAGGCGCTTGAGATTCAATCGCGCTTTGGCTTCCCTGTGATCATCCGTCCATCGTTCACCATGGGTGGCTCTGGTGGTGGTATCGCTTATAACAAAGAAGAATTTATTGAGATTTGTGAGCGTGGTTTTGACTTATCACCAACGCATCAGCTTCTGATCGATGAAAGCCTAATCGGCTGGAAAGAATACGAGATGGAAGTAGTACGTGACAAAAAAGACAACTGCATCATCGTCTGCTCTATCGAGAACTTTGACCCAATGGGTGTGCACACAGGTGACTCCATCACTGTCGCACCTGCCCAGACCCTTACCGATAAAGAATACCAAATCATGCGTAACGCGTCTATCGCTGTACTGCGTGAGATCGGTGTAGAGACAGGTGGTTCAAACGTTCAATTCGGTATCAACCCCGACAATGGTCGCATGGTCGTCATCGAGATGAACCCACGTGTCAGTCGTTCATCTGCATTGGCATCAAAAGCAACAGGTTTCCCGATTGCTAAGATTGCCGCTAAGCTGGCGGTCGGCTATACGCTAGATGAGCTTAAGAACGACATCACAGGCGGCAAGACACCTGCATCATTCGAGCCATCGATTGACTATGTGGTTACCAAAGTGCCACGCTTTAATTTCGAAAAATTCCCACAAGCTGAGCCAACACTGACTACGCAGATGAAATCTGTGGGCGAGGTAATGGCGATTGGACGTAATTTCCAAGAATCAATGCAAAAAGCATTGCGTGGTCTTGAGACTGGCGCGACAGGCTTTGATGAGATCATCGATCTAACTGGTAAATCAACTCACGCCATCGAGTCAGAGATTAAGAATCGTCTAAGCATTCCGACACCTGAGCGTATTTTTTATATTGCTGAGGCGTTCCGTCATGACTTTAGTTTGGATGATGTGTTTGAATTGACGAAGATTGATCGTTGGTTCTTAATCCAAATCGAAGACATTGTAAAAACCGAAAATGAAATTAAATCACTGGGCTTTGGCGACCTAAACGCTGATAATATCCGTAAGTTTAAGCGTAAAGGCATGAGCGATCTGCGCATTGCCAATCTGATGGGCATCAGCCAAAAGCAATTCCGCAAGCATCGTTGGGGCTTGGGCGTGTATCCTGTGTACAAGCGTGTGGATACCTGTGCGGCAGAGTTTGAGACATCAACCGCGTATATGTATTCTAGCTATGACGAGGAATGTGAGTCTCGCCCAACCGACAAAGACAAAATCATGGTCATCGGCGGCGGTCCAAACCGTATCGGTCAAGGCATTGAATTTGACTATTGCTGTGTGCATGCAGCACTTGCGATGCGCGAAGATGGCTATGAGACCATCATGGTGAACTGTAACCCAGAGACCGTATCTACAGACTACGACACATCTGATCGTCTGTACTTTGAACCAGTGACGCTAGAAGATGTACTAGAAATCGTCCGCACTGAAAACCCAAAGGGTGTCATCGTGCAGTATGGTGGCCAAACACCATTGAAGCTAGCAAGAGCGCTAGAAGAGGCGGGCGTGCCTATCATTGGTACCAGTCCTGACGCGATCGACCGTGCTGAAGACCGCGAGCGCTTCCAACGCATGCTGCATCAGCTAAACCTAAATCAACCACCAAACGCGCTTGCTACCAGTACTGATGAAGGTCTAGTACGTGCTAAAGAGGTGGGCTATCCGCTGGTTGTTCGCCCATCTTATGTATTGGGTGGTCGCGCGATGGAAATCGTCTATAATGAAGATGAGCTGCGTCATTACCTAAAAACTGCCGTTCAAGCATCGAACGAAGCACCTGTACTGTTAGACAGATTCCTAGATGATGCGATTGAAGTGGATGTGGACTGTGTGTCAGACGGCAAAGAAGTTGTTATCGGTGGTATCATGCAGCACATTGAGCAAGCTGGTGTTCACTCTGGTGATTCAGCCTGCTCATTACCTCCTTATTCGCTAAGCCAAGAAATCCAAGATCAAATCCGTGAGCAAACCATTGCCATGGCGAAAGAGCTTGGTGTTGTGGGTCTGATGAACGTACAGTACGCGGTTAAGGATAATACCGTCTATATCCTAGAAGTTAACCCGCGTGCCAGCCGTACCGTACCTTTCGTGTCTAAGTGCATTGGCAATTCATTGGCGAAAATCGCTGCTCGCTGCATGGCAGGTAAGACATTGGCGGAGCAGGGCTTCACCAAGGAAGTCATCCCAAGCCATTACTCAGTGAAAGAAGCGGTATTCCCATTCGCCAAATTCCCTGGCGTGGATCCAATCCTATCACCAGAGATGAAGTCAACGGGTGAGGTGATGGGCGTAGGTAAGACTTTCGCAGAAGCGTTCTATAAGTCTATCATCGGCTCGAATGAGCGTCTGCCAGGTCTACCGACTGAGGGCGAGACCAAGACTGTGTTCCTATCAGTGCGCGACAGTGATAAAAAATACGCGCCAGAAGTGGCACGAGCTTTGGTTAATTATGGCTTTAAATTGGTGGCAACTGACGGCACGCAAAAGGTGCTGGCAGAAGCTGGGATCGATTGTGAGCGTGTGAATAAAGTCACCGAAGGTCGTCCGCACATCGTGGATGCCATCAAAAACGGCGAAATCGCAATCGTAATTAACACCACTGAAGGCAAGCAAGCTCAAGAGGATTCTTTCTCTATCCGTCGCAGTGCGCTACAAGGTAAAGTGTTCCATGTGACCACAATGTCAGCAGCACAAGCAGTATGTAAGGCTTATGAAATCAAGCTGCCTTTTGATGTGTATAAGCTGCAAGACTTGCACGCCTAAGATGGTAGATGAATTCGGCTTGAGTTTTTGAATTAAAACTGATACCATTAGCCAATATTCTAACTGATAAAAAACACCACCCTTTTTTGGCGTGGTGTTTTTCACTATTTGTATTTATTCATGGAGAAAATCATGCAGCGTTATCCAATGACCCCAGAAGGCCATGCCGCTTTAGAAGCTGAATTAAAACAGCTAAAAACCGTTGAACGTCCACGCATCACCAACGCGATCGCAGAGGCTCGTGAGCATGGCGACCTAAAAGAAAACGCCGAATATCATGCCGCGCGTGAACAACAAGGCTTGTGCGAAGCGCGCATCCGTGACATCGAAGCCAAGCTTGGCGGCTCTCAAGTCATCGATCCTACCAAGCTACCCCAAGATGGTCGTGTGGTCTTTGGTGTGACAGTGGTTCTTGAGAACATCGATGATGGTGAAGAGCGTCGTTATAAGATCGTGGGTGATGATGAGGCTGATTTTAAAACAGGTAAAATTTCTGTAAACTCTCCCATCGCGCGTGGATTGGTTGGCAAGTCCGAAGGTGATGAAGCAAAGATCCAAACCCCAAGCGGCTTGGTAGAGTTTGAGATTTTAGAAGTTATTTACGAATAGGATTGTCATGAAACATCTACACATGCTCATGGCGCTGATCACGCTAGGTTTGTTCTTATATCAGATGATTTTTGTTTTTAGTGGTAAGCAGCTAGTATTATCGCGCGCCTTTAAGGGGGCTAGCCATCTGATTTATTTGCTGCTGGTGGGTACGGGTCTGTATCTATTTTGGCAATTAACCCAAGTGGCGGGCGTACAGCATTGGGCGATCGCTAAATTGGTGCTGCTATTCGTTGCGGTATCGGCGAACATTAAGGCCATCCGTCCGACCAACACCAATGTACAGGCTCGAGCAGGCATGCTTCTTGCTGCGATGGCTTACTTGATCATCGTCATCTTGGCATATACCAAGCCAGGCATGTAACTTTTGCAGTAGGCAATTATTAACAACAGCAGATCCAAAGTTGGGTCTGCTGTTTTTTACAAAAATATTGAGAAAAGTGATTATTTTGACCATCCAAAAATGGTAAAATTAGCTAATTTTTGAGTTTATAAATTTCAAACAAATCGCTCGGCTCGTCCAAGCGATCAAACAGGTTTGTGCCTAAGGAATGACATGCAATTAACGGCAAAAGA
The DNA here is from genome assembly GCF_024227015.1 of Moraxella sp. Classification (GTDB taxonomy): domain Bacteria; phylum Pseudomonadota; class Gammaproteobacteria; order Pseudomonadales; family Moraxellaceae; genus Moraxella. Next base: position 7,134 of record NZ_JAAELD010000032.1, on the reverse strand, counting down.
CATCCGCATGAATGCCCATGCCGCCAATAAAGACGAAGCATTAGCGGTGCTTGGTGGTGTACTCGTCGAAGACGCTTTGACCACGCCAGAATATTTACAAGGTCTAAAAGACCGCGAAGCGCAGTCGGCGACTTATTTGGGTCAGGGCATTGCCATTCCACATGGGACGCCTACCTCTCGCGATGCCATCATGCAGACGGGCGTGCGCTTGGTGCATTTTGCTGATGGGGTCGTTTGGAATGACGAGGGCGATGTGGTGTATCTGGCTGCAGTCATCGCAGCCAAGTCCGATGAGCACCTGCAAGTATTAAAACAGCTCACCAAGGTGTTGTCTGATGATGTATCGGACAAAGTTAAATCTGCCAAGACGCCAAAGGATGTGCTTGCCATCATTCAAGGTGTACCATTGTCATTCTTATTGCATGAGAATCTGATCAAGCAAGACGATGGTGCCAAAGACTCAGACGCGCTTTATTTTACCGCCTTAAATGCACTAAAGTCATCAGGCGTGATCAATGGCATATCTGCACTGCCCAGCCAATCAACATCATTAGTTAATAACATCAGATGCATCACCATTCAAGGCAAGAGCGAGCAGATCAATCAATCGGCGCTCGCCATCGCCATCGCCAAAGAAAACATCACTCCAAAAGCTGTGGCTGTGGTGGTCGCTAACGAGCATTTAGATGCTAAGAAATTAAGTCAAGCTTATGATGCCATGCTTGATGATGAGTTCGCCACAGCAGTTGATGGCGCGGACACCGCCAAGATTATAGAGTTGTTAGGCGCAGAATCTAGCCAATCTTGGGTGGCCAAGACAGCCATTATCCTAAACGAACACGGGTTACACGCACGTCCTGCCACTGCACTCTCTAGCCTTGCCAAGGAAGCTAATGGCGAGATTAAAGTCGCGGTGGATGATGGATTTTATGTCTCAGCCAAGAGCCTATCGCGCTTGTTATCACTTGGCGCTGTACGTGGTCAGACTCTAAAATTCATCGCAGAGCCTGATACGGATGCAGTGGCGCACCTAGATAAATTAACTCAGGCGGTGGCTGATGGATTGGGTGAGAGCGTACAAGCATTGGCTGCGACTACATCAGCCAATGAAGCAGCGCCAATCGTGCTTGATTTTAGTGATAAAGCCAGCCCAATCGTCAAAGGCGAAAAGAGCTTGGCAACCACAGCATCATCGGGTCTGGCGGTGGGTGAGGCTCATGTCGTTCGTCAGATGCGGTTTGAATATCCAGCGACCTCCAGTGATCCGAAGGCGGAATTTTCCCGACTCATGAATGCAATTGAGGTAGCCAAACAAGAGCTTTCGAAAACCATTAGCCATGCTAAGAGCGCCGCGATTGCTAAGATTTTTACCGCTCATTTGGCGCTATTAGAAGATGAAGAGATTACTTTTGGCGCCAAAGACGGTATCGATGATGGGCTGTCTGCTGAAGCGGCTTGGCACGCTCATATCGAGACGATGGCAAAATTACAATCATCAGTCGCCAATCACCTGCTGGCTGAGCGCGCGGCGGACTTAAGAGATGTCGGTCAAAAGGTGCTGTCTGCATTGACAGGGCAAAAGCTTCCGAGCGAACCTGATTCTCCATATGTGCTTATCAAAGAAGACCTGATGCCATCAGATGTGGCAAGTCTAGATCCTGCGCGAGTGGCGGGTATTCTAACAGCGGTGGGCGGTGCAAGCTCACACAGTGCTATCGTTGCGCGTGCCTTAGGGATTCCTGCTCTGGTGGGTGCAGGCGCAGAAGTTCTAAACATCGATCAAGGCGCTAAAGTTCTGATGAACGCAGGCGAAGGCTGGTTCGTGGTTGAGCCAAGTGAAGCGCAGATCGAATCATGTCAAAAAGAACAACTTGCCCTAAAAGAGCGCAAACGTATCGCTCATCAGCACGCGCATGAGCCTGCCATCACACAGGATGGTCATCGCGTTGAGGTGGCGGTGAATTTGGGTAATGTCGATAACACCAAGCCTGCTGTGGATAATGGCGCTGAGGCGGTGGGGCTGCTTCGTACCGAACTTGTGTTTATGGCTCACAGACAGGTGCCAGATATTGACACACAGATTCGTGATTATGAGAAAGTTTTTGATGTGCTAGAAGGTAAACCTTTGGTGGTGCGCACCTTGGATGTTGGCGGGGATAAGCCTTTGCCATACCTGCCCATGCCGAGCGAGGACAACCCATTTTTGGGAGTGCGTGGCATTCGTCTAACATTAAAGCAACCAGAACTTCTTAAGAATCAGCTGATTGCGCTCATTCGTGCATCCAAGGGTCGAGATCTTCGAATCATGTTCCCGATGGTGGGGCAGCTTGAGGAGTGGACGCAAGCTCGAGCGATCTTAGATGAGGTGTTGGCAGAATATCCGCATGACAATCTACAAGTAGGCATCATGATCGAGGTGCCAAGCGCGGCGATCATGGCGAACGCGTTTGCCAAGGCAGTGGATTTCTTTAGTATCGGTACGAATGATTTGACCCAGTACACTTTGGCGATCGACCGCGGTCATCCAATTTTATCAAAAGATGCGGACGGTCTGCATCCTAGCATCTTGACACTCATCGATCATACGGTCAAGGCGGCGCACGCTCATGGCAAATGGGTGGGTGTGTGTGGCGAGCTTGCCGGCGACGAAAAAGCAGTACCTATCCTGATGGGGCTTGGTGTCGATGAGCTTAGTATGTCGGTATCGAGCATTGCTTTGGTCAAAGATCAGATTCGCGGGCTGAATTTGGCGGATTGTCAGTACCTTGCCAAGCGAGCTTTGGCATGTCAAACCGCCAGCGATGTGCGCGCCTTAACTGATAAGGATCGTAGCTGATGTCAGTATTATGTATCACATTAAATCCCGCCATTGACATGACAGTATCGGTGGATGGGCTGCGAGTGGGCGAGGTGAATCGCGCCTTATCATCTCAGTCAGATGCTGCTGGCAAAGGGCTAAACGCCGCTCAGATTCTTGCTGATCTTGGTATTGATACCATTGCATCGGGTTTTTTGGGTGCGGACAATGCCGCCATCTTTGAGCAGTTATTCACAGACCGTCAGACAATGCAGGGCGGATCGGTTCAAGATGGCTTTGTGCGTGTGGCAGGCGAGACTCGCACGAACATAAAGATCACTGATAACAGCACGACAACCGACATTAACGGCAAAGGCTTTTTGGTGAGTGATGCTGACAAGCAAATGCTATTCAAGCAGCTTGGTGATTTGGCTAAAGAGTGTCAAGCCGTCTTGGTGGCAGGCAGCTTGCCGCAAGGCTTTGATGTTGGCGATTTTGATAAACTACTCAGCGCTCTAACAGCAGCCTGTGATAAAGTGGCGGTTGATGTCAGCGGCGACGCGCTAAAAGTTGCCTTTAAACATAAACTTTGGCTCATCAAGCCTAATGATGATGAGCTGTTTGAAGTATTTCATAAACCTGCAAAGACCCTTCAAGAACAGCGCGCGCTGATTGTTGATTTGGACATTGATAACGTCATCGTGTCAATGGGCAGTCAAGGCGTGAACTGGTTCTCTGGTGATAAGGTGTATCAAGCGACACCACCAAAAATGACCGTTGTTAGCACGGTAGGTGCAGGCGATACCTTGGTGGCAGGCATGATGGCAGGGCTATTACAAGGCTTAGATGACCTGAATGCTTTGGCGCGTGCGACTGCCTTGTCTGCTCATGCGGTGAGTATTGTTGGCTTTCGCGCGGCGAATGATGATGAATTGTCCCGATTGTTGCCACAGGTTGAAGTTCGTCAAGCTGCTGATGATTAGATTTATTTGATGGTTTCTTGGCAGCTTTTGAGCTAAAACGCTGCCTTGAGACTGATATTATTGTCCTAATGTAGGAAAATTTCATGCAATTTTTATCCACTTCTTATGTGATTGTCCCAAAGCAGGGATCGGCTTATTCGCTACTACTTGCCAAGAAACTGGCAAAGGCGCTACAAGACAGAGCAGTCCCTGCTACGGTAAGTCTTGATGACAAGGCAACACATGCGCACAAGATTATCATTGGCGATCGTCAGGCTGTCGAGGGCAAGATCATTTATCTAAATCAAGATGCCTTAGATGAAGCGCAATTTGATCAAGATGATTATCTAAATAAACTACTACCTGTGTCAGCTCAAGAATCTATGAGTGCTGTAGGTGCTGTATCGCCATCTAATCAGCCGCTCAATGTCGTGGCAGTGACAGCTTGCCCGACAGGGGTGGCGCATACCTTTATGTCGGCAGAAGCGATCGAGAACTACGCCAAAGCACAAGGCTGGAATGTCAAGGTTGAGACTCGTGGGCAGGTGGGTGCTGGTAATGCCATCACCGCTGACGAAGTGGCTGCAGCTGATTTGGTGTTCGTGGCGGCAGACATTGATGTTGATCTGTCAAAATTCCAAGGCAAAAGAATGTACCGCACTTCGACAGGACTCGCCCTAAAGAAGACCGCGGAGGAATTTGATAAGGCATTAAGTCAAGCGACAATCTATCAAGGCGGTGCGACAAATTCTGCACAGGCAGCAGATACTGATGAGAAAAAAGGCATCTATAAACACTTGATGACAGGCGTGTCGCACATGCTACCGCTTGTGGTGGCGGGCGGTCTGATGATCGCCATGTCGTTCATGTTCGGCGTGGAGGCGTTTAAGGATCAAGCGATCGCCTTTGGTCTGCCAAAAGCACTGATGGACATCGGTGGCGGCGCGGCATTTCATTTGATGATTGCCATCTTCTCGGGTTATGTGGCATTCTCGATTGCAGATCGCCCTGGTCTGGCGGTGGGTCTGATCGGTGGTATGCTGGCTACAACAGCTGGCGCGGGCATCTTGGGCGGTATTGTTGCTGGTTTCTTGGCAGGCTATACGGTGAAATTCTTAAATAGTACCATTAAGCTGCCGCCGAGCCTCTCTGCGCTCAAGCCGATTCTGATCTTGCCTTTATTGGGTTCGCTCATCGTGGGGCTGTTGATGGTATATGCCATTAACCCACCTGTGGCAGCACTGATGGAGATGCTGACCAATTGGCTAAAATCCATGGGTGAGATCAATGCCATCATTCTAGGGATCATCCTAGGCTTGATGATGTGTGCGGATATGGGCGGACCTGTCAATAAAGCAGCTTACACTTTCTCTGTGGGCATGATTGCTTCTGGTGTCTATACCCCAATCGCTGCTGCCATGGCGGCTGGCATGGTGCCACCGATTGGCATGGCGATCGCAACTTGGATCGCTCGCCGTAAATTCAATGAAAACCAGCGCAATGCAGGTAAAGCCTCATTTGTGCTGGGTCTGTGCTTCATCTCCGAAGGTGCGCTTCCATTCGTTGCGGCAGATCCTGCACGCGTGATCATCGCCTCGCTCATCGGTGGCGCAATCACAGGCGCGATCTCGATGGGTCTTGGTATTGCTTTGCAAGCGCCTCATGGTGGATTGTTCGTGATTCCTTTTGTGTCGCAGCCTTTGATGTATCTGGTGGCGATTGCGGTGGGCTCTGTCGCAACAGGCGTGATCTATGCATTCATCAAGCGTAGCGAAAAGCCGAATATCGCTCAAGGTTATAAAATTAGTTTTGCTAAATTGTAAATAATTGTTTTAATTCATCTTTTTTTGACAAAAACATGAAAACCTGTCCTGTGATGGGTTTTGATGTTTTTTATGGTTGTGTTACAATAAACTCCGCCCAAATTGGGCGGTTATGTTTATCTGGATTTTGCCTATAATTTGCCAAAATAAATCATCAAGCTGTATATAAGAGGTTATTGTGATGGATGTCGCCCACAAAGAAACAACAAACTCACTCATGGCACCCTTAAAAGTTACCGCGCTATTGATTGGTGCGTGTGGTGCTTTGACATTGGTAGGCTGTGCAAGCAAACCAACTTACAATGGCGGGGCGAGCAATCAAAAAATCGTGACCAATAGTCGCGGCGTACCAAATCGCTACATGGTAAAGCAGGGCGATACCGTCAGTAAGATTGCAGAGCGTTATGGGCTTGATTGGCGTGAGCTAGGGCGAATGAATGGCTTGGATTCTAAGTACACCATCTACACGGGGCAGTACTTAACCCTATGGCAAGGTAAAGGCGATATGACCAGCAGAACCCCAACGCCATCTGCCCAAAGAACCCCAGCACCAACCACAACCAGAGCGCCCGCACCTGTGGCAAGTACACCACCTCGTGCGACCACGCCACCACCTCCACCACCTGCGCCAAGCTACACGCCACCACCTGCTGCAAATGCGCCACTATCAGTGGGTAGTGCAGGTCTGATGCAGTTCCGCTATCCTGTGGGCAGCAGCAATCCTGTGGTTCGCCGCTATGGTACGACCACCATTAATGGTCAAAGTGTCACTAGTCAGGGCATGTGGTTCTCTGGTCGTGGGGGCGATGCAGTACTGGCCAGTCGCTCGGGCACGGTGATTCATGCAGATGGTAACATCGATGGCGCGATGATCGCCATTGCCCATACAGATGGCTTTGTGAGTAACTATTTCCACATCCAAAATGCAGAAGTTAAGTCAGGTCAGACCGTGCAAGCAGGTCAAAAGATCGCAAGCATGCGCGCTCAGCCTGATGGTGCGGCATTGCTCGAATTTCGCATTTCTCGTAATTCAAGCTACATCGATCCGCTGTCTGTCCTAAAATAATCCATGATAGTACGCGATAAAAGCAACAGTCTAAAGCTATTGTTCGTTTGGCGTGGTACGATACTGCCAAAAGTACTGCCCATGGTGCTCATCTTGATGGCAGTGTCCATGGTGGCATGGATGCTTACCCACTATAAGGCATATACTGTCACGGGCGTGCCTGCGGTGGGTTTTACCGTATTTGGCGTGGTGTTGTCGATCTTCTTGGGGTTTCGCAACACTGCCTGCTATGACAGATGGTGGGAGGGGCGAAAGCTGTGGGGTGCGATGATTGCCAATACGCGACACCTAACCCGTGACAGTCATTTTTTAGAACCTCGCCAGAGAGATAAGCTGCTAACGGACATGTTGATATTTGTTGGTCTGCTGCGCAATCGTCTGCGCGGACAGCCGGCGAGTGTTGAGCAGTTCACGCATTATCATCCGATCGACCAAGACGAGATAGATCGATTTAATCAGCATGTCAATGCGCCGCAGCTGGTGCTT
>NZ_JAAELD010000031.1 GCF_024227015.1 Moraxella sp. | reverse complement strand
TTAAAATTTTTTCACAAAAATTTGTTACAATATGCCATGATTTTAAGAAGTAATAAAGAGCCAAACATGACCACTTTTGTAAGTTTTAATATTAACGGACTTCGTGCAAGACCTCATCAGCTGATCGCCGTGCGTGATATGCTGGGCGCTGATATCATCGGCCTACAAGAGACCAAAGTACATAACGAAGCATTCCCCTTGGCAGATGTGCAAAGCTTGGGCTATCATGTGGAATTTTTTGGACAAAAAGCACATTATGGCGTGGCGATATTATCCAAAAATGCACCAATCTTCGTGCAAAAAGGCTTTCCATTTGGTGATCCAGATGCACAAAGACGTCTGATTCACGCACGCTTTGACATCGGTGGGCGTGAGATCGACGTAATTAATGGCTATTTTCCCCAAGGTGAGAATCGTAGCCACGAGACGAAGTTCCCAATGAAGCGCGCTTTTTATGCGGATTTGAATACTTATATCGACGATCTAAAAGGACAAGGGCGCGAGCTGATCGTCATGGGCGACATGAACATCTCTCCGCATGATAATGACGTGGGCATTGGCGATGCGAATGCTAAGCGCTGGCTTAGAAATGGTACCTGCTCATTCCTACCAGAAGAACGCGAATGGTATGGCGACTTGATGAGTCGCAATCTACACGACACTTATCGTAAGTTCAACCCAGATAATGCCGATCAGTTTAGCTGGTTTGATTACCGCTCAAAGGGCTTTGAGGACACACCAAAGCGCGGTCTGCGCATTGATCACATCTTATGCACTGACGGGCTTATCACCGACTGCGTGGATGCTGGCATCAGTTATGACATTCGCGGACTTGAAAAGCCGTCTGACCATGCACCGATTTGGGCGAAGTTTGGTTTATAAAGTTATCAATACAAAACACAAAAAAGCGGCTAATATGTCGCTTTTTATTTTTGTTCATATATTTATCTAGGTGAAATTTAGACCATAAATCAGATAGCCCCAAAAAGATAAATTTCCCATTCGCAAAATGTGAAAGCTTTTGGTACAATTCATAGTTATTTTCCCTGGTCCAGAGGTGACACTACAGTTATGCATAGCCAAAAATGTGTGATGAGACAGAAGACACCCCCCCCCCCCCCCCCCCCCTCCCTTACCCCCTT
>NZ_JAAELD010000030.1 GCF_024227015.1 Moraxella sp. | reverse complement strand
TTTTATAAAATGGCAGATTTGACTTATTTTGTAACAATAATTTTAGCAATTTACGTTAAATGATAAATTTAAGTTTATAAAAATGTGATTCTATATGGGTGGCATTGGTGAATTTTTGTGTTAGAATGGGGTATTTTCAAGTTAAATAAAGACATTAAAAACAGACAGATAAGGATGAATGCCATGAGTGATCGTTACGGTGAATTGGTGCAATCGCCACTGGGTAAAAAAGTCGCTAAAAATCTGGGTTTGCCACTACCAATCAGACTAGATCGCTACGAGGTGGGGCAGCCCATCATTCGTGGCGAGGTGGTACTTGGTGTGGCGGCAGGCGAAGATGCTTCGGTCAGCGATGTAATCCGTGAGACATTGACCGCCCTAGATGCTAAGATCACGACAGAAGACAAGCTTGAAGCGAAGCTTAGCGATGAGAATGCACGATTTAAGGTGGCGATCTTTGATGCGACCAATATCAAGAACGTGGATGGCTTGAAGCAAGTCTACGAATTCTTTCATTTGATCGCACGTCGTATCAAGCCATCAGGGCGTATTATTATCGTTGCGCGCCCTGATTGCTGTACTGGCGATGATATCGGTTTTGCATTGGCTCAGCGTGCACTGCTCGGCTTTGCCAAATCGGTCGCCAAAGAATTCAAAAAAGGCATCACAGCGAACGTCCTATATACACAGGTTGGTGCTGAAGCGCATTTAGATCACGCCCTAAAATTCTTCATGTCTGCCAAGTCCGCCTACGTGTCAGGTCAGCCAATCTATATCAAGACAGGCGGTGTCATTAATGCAGGTGAATCCAGCGATGCTAAGCCACTACTGGGTAGAAAAATCCTAGTGACGGGTGCATCTCGTGGCATCGGTGCTTCTGTGGCAGAAGTGTTGGCGCGTGATGGGGCGGAGTTGTACTGCCTAGACGTGCCACAGAGTCTGGCTGATCTTCAGGTCGTCGCAGGTAACTTGGGTGCGCGTGCGCTACCATTAGACATCACCGCTGATAATGCCGCAAGTGAGATTTTAAGTGAGTGCGGTGTGCTAGATGGCATCGTGCATAATGCAGGTGTGACGCGTGATAAGACCTTGGCGAACATGAGCGAAGATAAGTGGGATCTGGTGCTAAACATCAACCTAAAAGCAATCCATGACATCAATGAATATCTGATCGCTAATAATGGTCTTGGTGATGATGCGCGCGTGGTATGTGTGTCGTCCATCTCGGGCATCGCGGGCAACCTTGGGCAGACCAACTATGCCATGAGTAAGGCGGGTGTGATCGGACTGGTTGAAGCAACCGCCAAAACCTTTAAAGACACCAACAAAACAATCAACGCTGTCGCTCCTGGATTCATCGAGACGAAGATGACAAGCTTGATGCCATTTGCCATCAGAGAGGCAGGGCGTCGTATGAACTCAATGAGTCAAGGCGGTGAACCTATCGACGTGGCAGAGACCATTTCTTGGCTGTTATCTCCAAAGGCTGCAGGACTTAATGGCAACATCGTACGCGTCTGTGGACAAAGCGTGCTTGGTGCGTAACGCTTACTAAATACTTTATAAATATTGGAAATTAAATAGGTAACCTATGGCAGAACAACATTTTAAAGAATTGCCAAAAATGCACACCACTTATGCCAATGTCATCAAAAGCCTGATCCCTATTGGCGATAATAAGGCGACGACATTACCAGAATCGGTGTATCAGGTGGATAGCCTTGCTATTGATGAGCATAACTTAAAGGAATATCGCAAGATCTGTGGCTTTATTAATGATGGACGTGTGCCGCCGACTTATTTTGCGGTGCTGTCTCAGACGTTGCAGATGAATATGATGGCTAAGCCCGATTTTCCTTTTGCGATGCTTGGTCTTGTGCATATCGAGAACAGTGTTACGCAGCATCGTATCATCTATGACAGCGAGACCGTCGCACTTACCGTTCGTCTTGACAACCTAAAGGCGCACGACAAAGGACAACAGTTCGACTTCATCACGACGGTAACCATTGATGGCGAGCTCGTCTGGGAAGGGGTGTCAACTTATCTATCACGCCAAAAAAAGACCGCCGAAGAGCGTGCCCGTGCCAAATCTATCGAAGAACCGCAGCCACGACTAGAAGCCGATGAGAATCACTGGGCGGAGCTTATTAACATCCCAGAAGACATCGGGCGTCGCTATGCTTTCGTGTCAGGAGATTTTAATTTGATTCATCTACATCCGTTGTCAGCGCGTGCGTTTGGATTCCCTAGAGCGATTGCGCATGGCATGTGGTCGAAGGCGGCGAGCATTGCTCAGTTCCATGATTTGCCTAAGGCTTATCGTGTGGATGTGTCTTTTAAGACGCCGATTTTCTTGCCGTCTAAGATTGACTTCGTGGCACAAGCCGAGACCGATGGCCGTCAGTTTGCGCTGTATGCCGCTGGCACGGATAAGCCACATTTATTAGGTCGCATTACATTCTTATAATGTCTGCCACCACCCCAAAAACTGGAGCTAATCCAGTTTTTGTGTTTTTGATGATTTGATAATCATCATTTATCATCCATAAAAATTCATAAAGAGTAAGCTATGACAGATTGGCAAGATTTTTCTGATGTTTTGAAGGATTTGCAGTTCGATGATGCGCCTGCGGGCGGGGCGCTTGTGATTTATCAAGATGGCGAAGAAGTGGTAAACACCGCTGTTGGGCAGGCGCTACCAGGTCAGTCATGGTCTGATACTACGTTATCAGTGAACTTTTCGATTGGAAAGGGGGTCATGGCGACATTGGTGGCGATCTTGGTGTCTAGGGCTTTGCTTGATTATGATGTGCCGATCGCTCGTTATTGGGCACAATTTGGCGTCAATGGCAAACAAAACATCACGCTACGCCACGTATTAACGCACACGTCAGGACTGTTTAATATCACAACGCTAACGCAGTCGCTTGATGATTTACTTGATTGGCGAGCGATGGGCGAGCTTGTGGCGAGCATGGCCATAGATACCCCGCGCGGTCAAGAGATGCATGGTTATGCCAGTGCGTACAGCGCACTCGTCTCAGGATGGGTGCTTGGTCATGTGGTGGAGCGCGTGACGAATCTTAGCTTGCAAGAAGCACTTGATGAATATCTGGCAGTACCGCTGGGCATTCAAGGACAGTTGTATTACGGCGCGCCCAGCGATAAAGTGGGGCAGGTCGCTAAGCCGGTGCGGTATTTTGATGGCGCGCCAAGCGCCAAAAGAAAACCCACTTTAAAGCCTGACACGCCCTTGATGCTAGGTACATTGGCAAGTCTACCCGTCTCACCACTGTGGCAAAATGCGCTGGGTGATACATCGATCGGGACGGCAAGTGTTAATAAGTTGTATTTTGACACCTCAAAGATGAATTTGGCGAATTACAAAAACGCACTGATGCCAAACGGGCGTGATGGCGTGGAATACCATCATCCTGATGTGTTGCAAGCCATCATTCCTGCAGCGAATGGCATCTCGACGGCGCGGGCACTGGCAACCATCTATGCCATGCATGCCAATGGCGGCAAGTGGCAGGGTGATACGTTGATCACGCCCGAGGTGATGAGAGGCTTGCGCGTGATTCGAGTGGATGGCTTCGATGCGGTGATGCCCGCCAACATGCTGTGGCGTACGGGCTTTCATCGGTTATTTAGCCTACAAAATGCACCGAACGCTTATGGGCACATGGGTTATAATGGCTCGGTGGCGTTCTGCGACCCTGATCGTAAGCTGGCTTTTGCATTCATTCATAATTTTGACACCACGATGCTAAATGACGTGCGCCAGTTTGCCCTGTCAGAGATGGCGATAGGCTTGGCTTGATTGCCATTAAAATACTTGCCAATGCTTTTGGCATGCGTTAGAATATTTGTTTTTATTTTAAAAAAGAGTCCTTATGAGTAAACCTGTCATGAATGTGATGATTTCACAAGAAGAAATCGCAATTAAAGTCAAAGAACTAGGCGCGGCGATTGATGCGCACTATGCCAATAGCGACCGAGATTTGGTACTGGTTGGCCTGCTACGCGGTTCGGTGATTTTTATGGCGGATCTTTGTCGTGCCATCGATAAGCCGCACGAGCTTGATTTCATGACAGTGTCCAGCTACATTAATAAGACCACGGTGTCATCAGGTGATGTCAAAATTGTCAAAGACCTAGACAGCGAGATCAAGGGTAAAGACGTGCTGATCGTCGAAGACATCATTGATTCGGGTCGTACATTGTCTAAGGTGGTCGAGATTCTAAAGACTCGTGAGCCTAATTCTATTGAATTGTGCACATTGGTAAGTAAGCCATCGCGCCGTGAGATTCAGATGGATGTTAGATTCTTGGGCTTTGAAGTAGAGGATAAATTCATCGTGGGCTACGGTCTAGATTATGACCAGAAATATCGCCACGTACCTTTCATTGGTGAGATCGGTCTATAATTATAAATTAAAAACCAGCCAATGATTCTTGGCTGGTTTTTTGATGGCTTTATCGTAAAACCCTGCTAATAGTGCGTATTAGCAGGGTTTTTATTAAACACATTTATAATCAGCGTTCAACTTGGCTGACATCACGTACTGCACCTGTGTCAGCACTGGTTGCCATCGCGGCATACGCTCGCAGGGCTTGAGAGACATGACGTTCACGATTGACAGGTTTCCAGGCTTGATTGCCACGTTCATTCATGGCGGTGCGACGACGCGCAAGCTCCTCATCTGACACATCTAGATGAATGCTGCGATTTGGGATGTCGATCTGAATAACGTCAAATTCTTCCACCAAGCCAATCGCACCACCTTCGGCAGCTTCGGGGCTGGCGTGACCGATAGACAGACCAGATGTGCCACCTGAGAAGCGACCATCTGTCAGTAGCGCACAGGCTTTACCGAGACCTTTTGATTTTAGATAGCTGGTTGGATAAAGCATCTCTTGCATACCAGGACCGCCTTTGGGACCCTCGTAGCGGATGATGACGATGTCGCCTGCGACGATTTGATCGGCAAGGATGGCTTCTACAGCAGAATCTTGACTTTCAAAGACGCGCGCACGCCCTGTGAATTTAAGGATGCTCTCATCCACGCCGGCGGTCTTAACCACACAGCCGCGTTCAGCGATATTGCCAAATAATACCGCCAGACCACCGTCCTGTGAATACGCAAATTCTTTGGCGCGGATACAGCCGGATTCGCGGTTAAGGTCAAGGTTGCCCCATTCTCTGTTTTGACTAAAGGCTTGAGTGGTGCGCACGCCACCAGGTGCAGCGATATAAAGATCGCGAGCGGTCTGGTTGTCGGCATTCATGACATCCCATTTGCCAAGGGCGTCTGCCAATGTCGGACTGTGTACGGTGGGAACGTTAGTCTTAAGCAATCCTGCGCGGTCAAGCTCCGCCAAAATACCAATCACGCCACCTGCGCGGTGTACGTCTTCCATGTGGTATTTTTGGGTGGCGGGGGCGACTTTAGATAGGCATGGTACTTGGCGAGACAGGCGATCAATGTCCGCCATCTTAAAGTCAACACCTGCTTCATTGGCCGCTGCCAAAAGGTGTAGAATTGTATTGGTGCTACCACCCATGGCAATGTCAAGGCTCATGGCGTTTTCAAAGGCTTCTTTGGTGGCGATACTTCTTGGTAATACAGAATAATCGTCTTGTTCGTAATGACGCTTGGCAAGTTCTACAATCAGACGGCCTGCTTCTAGGAATAGCTCTTTACGCTTAGCATGCGTCGCCAGTAGTGAGCCGTTACCAGGCAAAGATAGACCAAGCGCTTCGGTTAGGCAGTTCATGGAGTTGGCGGTGAACATCCCAGAACAAGAACCGCACGTTGGGCAAGCAGAGCGTTCAACATTCACCACATCTTCATCGCTGATCAGATCATCTGCTGCATCGATCATCGCATCGACTAAGTCAAGCTTACGGATTTTTTGACCGCTGTCGTCGGTGATGGTCTCATGTACCATATGACCATCATGTGTCTCACTTGCCAACACCTTGCCAGCTTCCATCGGACCACCTGACACGAACACCACAGGGATGTTTAGTCGCATGGCAGCCATCAGCATGCCTGGGGTGATTTTGTCGCAGTTTGAGATGCACACTAGGGCATCTGCACAGTGTGCGTTCACCATATATTCTACGCTGTCTGCGATCAAATCACGGCTAGGCAAGCTGTACAGCATGCCACCATGACCCATCGCAATGCCATCATCGACTGCGATGGTGTTGAATTCTTTAGCGACACCGCCCGCTTTTTCGATCTCTCGGGCGACAAGCTGACCCATGTCTTTTAGGTGGACGTGACCAGGAACGAACTGAGTGAATGAGTTGGCGATGGCGATGATTGGCTTATTGAAATCGCCGTCTGTCATGCCTGTGGCGCGCCATAACGCACGCGCACCTGCCATGTTACGACCTGATGTGGAGGTTTTTGAACGATAAACTGGCATAATACTTATCCTTTTAATTCAATAGCGATGGCTGTCTTAATGATCTAAAATTTATCAATAAAATACAAATTATTAAGAAAATAACCTATTTTACCACCAATCATCACATTGTTTTATAAAAATTTCTTACTTTCATAAAAACCAGTCATTCACTTGTTTGAATATATTAAAAAT
>NZ_JAAELD010000029.1 GCF_024227015.1 Moraxella sp. | reverse complement strand
TGTTAATCCCTTAATCCGTTTAATCCTGTTCTAACACTCTATTTTACAACATTGATCTGACCAAAAACCATTAACTTTGTATTTCCATTCCCCCCAGCACCCGTATCTTTGACAGGTGAAGTAATGCTGATTGTAATGGTTGCCGAATCTTGCAGGGGATATTCTTGACGAGTGTGTTCATTACCATCCTTGTCCTTTTCAGTGATCTCTTTAGGCGGATTACTTGAGAGGGTAAATTCGATATATTGCAAGCCAAGTTCATTACGGGTGAAGGTAAAATCCGTTTGTCCGCCCAATACGCCATTATTGGTGGTCACTTGAACTTTTGTCCCTTCAACTAACCCATTGCCATAAATATCGCCTATGCCAGAAACGATAAAAGTTTCAACGCCTGCATTGGGGATCGAAAATGAAGACGGGGTTACAGTTATTCCTTCAGATTCAGTTCTCATCTGTGCGGAAAAGAGGATTCGTATATCAGTCCAAATGGTGGTATTTTTAAAAGCACCGCCAGGACCATCATATTGGTTATTGCCATAGTCAAATTGACCATTGCCATTGATATCAACATATAATTCCCTTTCTGCCTCAAAAAGACCATTATCATTGCCGTCGATATAGGGTTCGCTTAAATCATCAAAAGGTTCGCCCTGATCATAGATGCCATTACCATTGTCATCGACAAAACTTTCGCTGCCAGTTGTGTAGGCAACAATAGTGGTGAATCCCGGATTACCACATAACAACTCGCCGGGTAATGGGTTTTCAACAAGAAGATAATTGCCACTGCATCCATAACCTGCCGTTTCGACTGCGGGAACACCGCCTAAAAAGGGTACTGTTGGTTCGGCAGATTGCAAAATGGCTGTGGCTTGCCCGAATTGAGTGGTTGTCGTAAACGCGCCGCCACCAATACTTTTACCTATCATGCCGCCTTCAGTGATAAAACTCACAGAAGTGCCATCTGGCACAATATTCCCAAAACGATCACCGACATAAGCGACTATTTCATCAAAGAGTCCAAAAGTGACTCCGCCAGCGATGTTGAGATATTCTGCCGCTAATGAGAAATGATCCGCATCTGGCGCACTGCCGACAATAGTGACTCGTGCGATAGTGCTAATAGTGTCGTTGATGGTAGCAATCACGTCGATATTACCTGCCACTGTTCCGCTTTTTAAGGTGACGCTGACTGAACCATTATTAGTTGTTCCAGCCGCTGTTTTGCCCATGTCGCCTTGAGTCGTAATCGTTTCACCGCCTCCCAAAGTGGTTTTGCCGATAGAAAATTTCACGGGTGTACCATCTGCCACAATATTACCCAAACTGTCTTTGACTAAAAATTCAATTGTGGCACTTTGAACGACACCACTGCCAATAACGCCTATCACTTGGGGTTCTATTTTACTGACTTCAATTGTTCCCGCGTCGCCAGGTTGCACTTCAAGTGTGATGCTATCAGTAACGTTGCCCGCAGTGGCGGTGATAGTGGCTAACCCAGCTTGCATGTTTGGGCTAAATTTTGCCTCTGCGATGCCATCGTTGTCGGTTAGCACAGATTCAGTGATTATACCAAGGGTTGTCATAAAATCGACAGGTGTGCCATTTTTGACGGGATTGCCTTGAACATCTTTGACAACGGCTTTAATTGGTATTTCCTTACTATTAAATGATAATGAATCTGCATCAGTGCTGAGCATCAAGCTGTTAATCAATTGGCTGGCATAAAAGGTGAGCGTGGATGTCGCTGGCGTTAAAGCATCGGCTTGCGCTTCAATCACGCCATGATCAACGCTGTTGCTCGTCACGCTGACTGTTGTTTGCCCTAATTCGTCTGTGTTGGAACGAAAATTGTCTAAAAAAATACTGTTTCCTGTTATCACGCGAAAATAAACAGGTATGCCGACAATACCAACGCCATCTTTATCACTGACAACGGCTGTTAATGTTACGGGCGATGCGCCATCTGCGAGGTTTTCTGCCTCTGTGGGCGATAGGCTGATATTTGCGCCAAAGTATAATGGAATTTCTTGCTTTGCACTGTCTGCTTGTACTGTGACGATGACATTTTCGCCCGTTGCATTGGTGATAATTGCTTTAACTTCCCCTTTTTCATCACTTTTCCCAGTTTTAGGCGAAATCTTTGCTTGGCTTTCTCCCCCATCAGTGGTTTTTACTGAAAAAGTGACTTGCTGCTCTTTGATGGGCAAATCATTATGATCAGTAATATATGCCGTAATCGTCGCTGATTGCTTAATATTCAATACAGTGGCGGTTGTTTCTGCGTCAAGGTGGCGATTTTCCCCAAACGCGGCAAGAAAATTTACTGTCGCTTGGGCGTTAAGTGCGCCGCTGCTGACATTAACTTCTGCTGTGCCACCATTGTTTTCTAAGTCTCTAATGGTAACGATAGCTGTTCCATCAATATCAGTCGTGGCTGTGTTGGGTGTCAATACTTCGTTATTGTCGTCAATAAAGTTAAAAGTCACTTCTTGATCGGCAATCGGTGCATAATTGCCATCTTTTAATAAAGCCGTCAGGGTAGTCGTCTCAATGGCATTGACTGAATGAGGCAATAAGTTCAAACTCGCGCCAAAATAGAGTTTTAAGGTTTTAGTCACTGAGCCACTTGTCACTGTAATATCCACCTTTTCTTTATGGTTATTGGATACCGTAAAAGTGGCTTGTGCGTTAGCGTCAGTTCTTTCTGGTACATCATGCAGCACTGCATTCCCAGAAGCAGCCACACTGAATGGGGTATTAGGTAATAAAATGTCCATTTGAAGTAATTCTTGAAATAAGCTTTCACTTATCGTCACGTTGTTAAAAAACTTATGGAATTTTTCAAGTAACTCTTCTAATTCAATTTTTCTGAGTATCGTGACAGTGATGCTGCTAGACTCACCTGTTTGTAAAATCGTCTGTGACGCGCTTAAAACCATCTCGCCAACAGGGGCAGTTGTAAACGTCACTTTGACAGGTTCCGCTTTTTTTCCGCCTGCTGTGGCTGTGACTTCAAAAGTTTCGGGAACGCTGCTGGTAATGAAGGTGCTGAAACGACCATTTTCTCCAGTGGTGCCGCTTATTTTATCAAAAAGTGCGAAGTCAGAGGAACTGACTAAATTAACAGGTACATTTGAAAGAGGGACATTTTGATCATCTCTTACTATGACTGTCAAAGTGATTTCGTCGCGCCCATTGGCAGGCTGAGAATCGTTAGTGATAATCACATTGACTTTATCTACTCTAGGATCAACTGTACTGTCTATGAAGGTGAGCGTGACAGGCTCTGCGGGTACGCCGCCAGCCGTTGCTTTGACTTCAACTGCTTCAGCGATACTGTTGGTGACTGTGGTGGTAAAACGACCATTTTCTTCTGTTGTACCACTCAACGCTTCAAAAAAGGCAGTATCAGATTCACTCATTAAACTCACAGGTACGTTTGCAATTGGGGCATTCGTCGCATCACGGGCTATCACAGTGAGGGTAATTTCGTCGCGCCCATTGGCGGCTTGAAAGTTATTACTCACAATCAAAGTCACCTTAGAAATCCTTGGATCAACGAGAATTTCTCCAAATCTCACTGTTGCTTGTGCGGATAGTTTTCCACTACTGGCTTCAACTTTAGCTTCTCCTCCATCTTGAGCTAAATCTGTGATAGTCACTTGT
>NZ_JAAELD010000028.1 GCF_024227015.1 Moraxella sp. | reverse complement strand
TAGCACCCATGGCTACACCTAGTCGAGTGATTTCAGTCAGACCACGCGCGATAATAGCCGCTTTGGCATTGTCTCCGTAGCCCAGACCATGAAGGGCGCCCGCGCCAACTGCGATGATATTTTTAAGAGCGCCAGCTGTTTCTACCCCAATAACATCGTTATTGGTGTAGAGGCGGAAGTAGCGGTTGCTGAAGAGATTTTGGACATACTTGGCTGCATCTAGGTCCTTGGAAGCGGCAGAGATGAGGGTGATGTCCCGAACGATGGTTTCTTCAGCGTGACTTGGTCCAGAAACAACCACGATTTCGCTGCGGAGTTCTGCAGGGATTTCCTCTTCTAAGATGGTTGACAGGCGTTCATGGGTATCAGGCTCCAAGCCTTTTGAGGCGTGCATGACCACCACCTTGTGGTCCAAAACAGACGCCACTTGCTTGGCTACCAAACGGGTCACCTTTGTCGGCACAACAAAAAGAACAGCATCAACGCCATCCAAAGCCTCCGTCAAATCCTTGTAGCCCTTGATCTTCTCATCTAAAACGATATTTTTGAAATAGCGGGTATTGGTGTGTTTCTCGTTGATTTCGTCAATCTGGTCTTCTAGGTTTCCCCAAATCCGCACTTCATGGCCATTATCATTTAATACCT
>NZ_JAAELD010000027.1 GCF_024227015.1 Moraxella sp. | reverse complement strand
TGGAAAATTGATGAAAAAACACCGTGAGTATTGTCATCGTGTTACTGGCAAATTTCTCAATCAAAGCGCCTGATAGTGCATGAAAGTGGTATAATAACGCGTTTATGCCAAATTAAAAAAGTGTTTGATTATGAATACTGCTGCCGATACGAAGATGGATGAGATTGAGCAATCACTCATTTTGCCACCAGAAGGGGCGTGCTTTCATTGTGGAGAGGTGCTGCCAAAAGAGCCATTTTATACCGTGATTTTTGATAAATCGCGTCCGATGTGCTGCCTAGGCTGTAAGCTTGCTTCGCAAAGTATCGTGGAGTCTGGGCTTGAGCAGTATTATCTAGATCGCAGGGAGATCAGTCCGACCGCAAGCCTGCCTGATTCGATGAATTTTGATGCGTATAATCATGACGACATCAAGGCGCAATTCGTCTATCAAGAAGATGGCGGCAGTACCGCAGAATTATCAGTGGCGAACTTACGCTGCTCGGCGTGTACGTGGCTTATTGAGACCCGCCTAAGAGTCATCGATGGCGTGCGTGCGTGCCAAGTGAACCTCACTCAACAAAGAATGCGTGTAAACTGGGATGAGAATCAGTGCGACATCGGCGAAATCCTACAGGCGGTGCATTCGGTGGGCTATGATGCCAAGCCGTATCGCCAAGACACGCATGAGGCGATGATGAAGCGCCAAAATAAGCAAATGCTCATCCGTCTTGCCATCGCTGCACTCGGTGCAATGCAGGCGATGATGTTCTCGATTGGGATGTATTTTGGTGAATACAGTGGCATCTTAACCGAACATCGAGATTTTTTGCGTTATGTGGCGATGTTTGTGACCATTCCTGTGATGTTCTATGCAGGCGTGCCGTTCTTCACGTCGGCTTATAATGCCATCAAGGCACGTCAGGTGAACATGGATGTGCCTGTATCGATTGCGCTGATTACCACCTTTAGCGCCAGTGTCTATGCGACATTAACAGGTACGGGCGAGGCGTATTTTGATTCGGTGTCGATGTTTATCTTTTTCTTATTGGCGGGGCGTTATATTGAACAAAATGCCCGCCTAAAAGCATCAAACATGGCATCAGATCTGGTGGTGATTGAGCCGATTTTGGTACAAAAAATCGCCCAAGATGCGTCATTGGTGACAAGTTTATCTGCTGACAATAAAGCAAGTATCATCCAATCATGGTGGCAAAATCACCACCACCTAGATAACGTCCTAGAGCAGAGCGTGGATGATGAGGATAAGATTCTGGCGCAGTCTGTCAAGGTGGGTGACATCATCCGCATTGATGCAGGCAGTCAGATCGTCGCTGATGGTATCTTGTTGTCACAAAGCGCCACGGTGTCACAGAGTCTATTGACCGGTGAGAGCGACTTGATCGTCAAGCATCGAGGCGATGCGGTGGTCGGCGGTGCTCAGAATGACAGCCAGCCATTCGTCATGCTCGTCACCAAGGAGATCGATAACAGCCAAATCGCGCTCATCGATCGACTCATGAATCGCGCCATGAGTGAAAAGCCCAAAATCGCCCAAGATGCTGACAAAATGGCGCGCTGGTTCGTGGCGCGCGTGCTTGTCTTATCATGCCTTGTGTTCTTGGTATGGTGGTTTGTGGATAAGAGCGAGGCGCTGTGGGCGACGGTGGCGGTGCTGGTGGCGACTTGCCCGTGTGCGCTAAGCCTTGCCACGCCGATCGCACTTACCGTGGCGACCAACCGCTTGGCAGGATTTGGATTTTTGGCGACGCGCGGACATACCATTCAGACGTTATCAGAAGTGTCTTATGCTTGTTTTGATAAGACGGGTACGCTGACACTCGGTCAGGCTAATTTGCTAGATACGGTGAGCGTGATTGATAAGACAGAATCTCTAAAAATCGCTGCCGCGCTTGAGATTGGCTCGAAGCATCCTGTGGCGTGGGCGCTACTCACCGCTGCTCATGGGCTTCATCTGCCTAAGGTAAAAGACAGCACGCACCACACGGCAGGGGGTGTGGAAGGCTGGATAGATGGGGTTGCTTATCGTATCGGGCATCAAAAATTTGTCCTACCAACGGGTGTGTTGGCTGATGAGTTGCATGAGAATCTACCCGCGCATCAGGCGAACATGTCGGTATTGTTGTCACGTCAGGTTGATGGGGTGTGGCAGATGGTGGCGCGATTTTATTTTAATGATGCGATTCGCCAAGATGCTCGCGCGATGATTGATGAATTAAAATCACAAAACATCACGCCAATCATGCTAACCGGCGACCCAAATCCAAACGCGCTAGAAGTGGCTAAGCAGCTGGGCATTGAGCAGGCGTATTTTGGTCTGACGCCAGAGGGTAAAGTTGCGCACATCAAAGACCTACAGGCGGCAGGCCATGCCGTGCTCATGGTGGGCGATGGGATTAACGATGCGCCTGTTCTGTCGGCGGCGAATGTCTCGACAGCGATGGCAGGCGCGGCCGATCTGGCACAGGTATCTGCCGACAGTGTGCTATTGGGTGGGCGACTCATGCCACTGACGCAAGCGACCAAACTGTCCACCCAGACCCAAAAAATCATCCGTCAAAACTTACGCTGGGCACTCATCTATAATAGCTTGGTGCTTATCCCTGCTGCCTTGGGGTATGTACCGCCTTGGCTGGCAGCGATTGGCATGAGCTTATCGAGCTTGCTCGTTGTGGCGAACGCCATGCGCCTAAAACGCTGATCAGTTGGTTAATTACAAATAAAAATATCGCACCGGTTGAGTGCGATATTTTTATTCATATTCATTGGTAAATCAGTCGTCTTGTAGATAACCGATTAAGCGCAGGAATTCGATATACATCCACACCAGTGTTGATAGAATACCGATGCTATACACCCATTCAAATTCACGAGCCACGCCGTATTGAACGCCTTTATCCACATTATCAAAATCAAGCAACAAGCTAAATGATGCGATGATCACCACAAAGACGCTAAAGCCAATCGCAACCATACCGCCATCGAACAATAGAGGTAGGCTTGAGCCGAACAGTCTAAAGCCAAGCTGCACAAGGTATAAGATACCGATGGCGATGATGGCAGACGTCAGGATCGAGCGGAATTTCTCAGTAACTTTTACGATGCCTGTGCTGTACAGGGTCAGCATC
This sequence comes from Moraxella sp., assembly GCF_024227015.1. GTDB lineage: Bacteria > Pseudomonadota > Gammaproteobacteria > Pseudomonadales > Moraxellaceae > Moraxella. The sequence goes on along the minus strand of NZ_JAAELD010000027.1, from coordinate 2,363 downwards.
ACGGCAGCGGTGATGAAAGTGGCTGACAGCGCTGATAGTGGTACACTAGGGTATCTTAGGAACATGATGGTGCTAAACGCCCCAAGCAGTACGCCCTCACACAGTGCATAAGGTACCGCTAGACTCTTGGCAAGATGCGGCTTGAACGCTGATACCAAGCCTAAGCCCATGCCTGCAAACAGACCCACCAAGGCAAGCGGATACAGCATGCTAACAGAGATGCCGCCCATCAAAGCATAGAAGAACACACCAAAGCCTGAAACAGCAGCCAAAGCCAATAAGAACGCGCTTTTTTTGACGACGCCGCCAACGGTCATCGGAACACTACCAACCGCAAGCTCAGTGCGACTGACGATAGGGTTTGCCATAATTTGTCCTTAATAAAAAATAAAAATCTTCCACTGATTATAAGGCAGATTTTAGAAAAATCAAGCATTAATCAATGGCTTATCGTTCATGCACTAAGCCATGAGCGCTGATAATATCTAAAAACTTAGGTTGTGTTGATGTGGGGTTTTTTGATATTATACGCTTTATTTTTGCATTGATTCTTATGTCAAATTTTGTGAATAATCACCCAAAGCGTCCCAAGTTCCAGCGCATTGGCTTGATGGGACGTGCCGGCAAAAAAAGCGTGGTCGAAACCCTAAATGAGCTCATTGTTCTGCTTGATGAGCGTGATTTGTCCATCGTCATCGATACTGAGACTGCCGCGATTGAAGGGCTTGAGATCGATTTTGACAGGGTAGATGGTAATCAATTTAAGATCGTTCCCCGTCAAAAGATTGGCGAGCATTGCGATTTTGCCATCGTGGTTGGTGGTGATGGTTCGATGTTGCAGGCGGCGAGTGTGCTCGCGGGTACGGATGTGCCTGTGCTGGGCGTGAACCGTGGGCGACTTGGCTTCTTGGCGGACGTCAATCCAGAGGAGCTGACCGAGCGCGTCACACAGGTGTTGGACGGGGATTATTGGTTGGCGGAGCGGTTTTTATTGACATTCAAGATTGTGAATAATGACGCTGATGGCAAGCCGACCGACATGGTTATCCATGAAGATGTGGCATTAAATGACATCGTTCTACACGCTGGTAAATCGGTGCATACCATTGATTTTCAATTAAAAATTAATGGCACAGACGTCTATCGTCAGCATGCTGATGGTCTGATCGTAGCGACACCGACGGGATCGACTGCTTATTCACTCTCGGCAGGTGGACCTATCATTCACCCGACCATTGATGCCATCTGTCTTGTGCCGATGCATCCGCATACGCTGTCTAGCCGTCCTTTGGTGGTGGCAGGCAGTAGTCAAATCGCCATCAACATCCACAAGGACAATCGCACACAGCCTATGGTGGGCGCAGATGGTAAGGCATCAGCACCGCTTGATAATGATCAGACGCTACTCATCGCCAAGCATGATAAGACCTTGCTACTGTTACATCCGCCAAGCTATAGCTTCTATGAAGCGTGCCGTACCAAGCTAAACTGGAACCTATACACAGAAGAATTCGCCCTAAAGAGTGAATAAAACACTAAGAGATCAAAGATGAATAAAGAAGACATCCTAAATAGCCTAAACCCAGAAATCGTCGCCAAGTTCCGCACCGCCATTGAGCTGGGCAAATGGGACAACGGCGTTCGACTGACAGATGAGCAGCGCCAGACCTGTATGCAGGCGGTGATGGTGTGGGAGCATGAATACCTACCTGTCGAAGAGCGCACAGGCTACATCGAGAAGCCAAAAGATGATAAAGGCAACACCGTTGGCGAAGAGTGTGATGTGGAGCATGAGCATCATTACCCTAATGCCGAGCGACCTGTGAAGTTTAAGAACTAGAAGATGTTTTGACTTTTAAAAACCCCTGTTGACTACTTTTGTCAACAGGGGTTTTGAGTATTGCAAATCTAAAATAATATATTTGAAAGATTGGAGTTTTGACATGTGATTGGTAATCTTAATCCAGTTTCTATGATCAACTTAATAGCATTATTTGGTCAAGGTCTGGATAAGTGTTAAAACTGCCCTTTTCTGTTCATTAGTCAGTTTTTGCCAAGCTACATCATAAGAGTTTTCTTGATAATCCACTTTCTTTATACAGTCTTCAAAAAAATAGTCAATTGGAGTTTGCAAAAGATTAGCAATTTCAACCAAATGAGCTACATTAATTTTGTTTACACCTCTTTCATATCTCGACAGTTGTTGTTGTGATACATCTAGTAGCTCTGCCATCTTTTCTGCAGACCATCCTTTTTCTTTACGTTTTAATTGAATTCTTTTTCCGATTAATTTATCAATCTGAGTGCTGATAATTTGCGCCATCTTAAAACCAAGTTGATTTACAAAATAATCTATTTTTGTT
>NZ_JAAELD010000026.1 GCF_024227015.1 Moraxella sp. | reverse complement strand
TCATGCACCGAGAAGCTGACCTGCGCCTCTGCCATGGCTGGCGCATCATTCACACCATCACCGACCATGGCGACAGTTCTGCTCTCTTGCTTAAGCTCATTAATTCTTTGAGCTTTATCACGCGGTGAGAGCTTGCCGTAGGCGGATGTGATACCCAGTCGCGCCGCCACATCATCAACCACACCTTGGTGGTCGCCACTCATGATAATCACGTCGATGCCGTCTTGTTTTAATTGATCGATGGCGTCTTTGGCATTCTCCTTAATATCATCCATGAGCGCATAAGCTGCCAGAGGAATATCATTCACCGATACCGCCACGATACTGGCAATCTGCCAAACATTAGCATCATGAGCGCCAATGTATCGCACATTCTTAGCATTAGTTGGATCAGCAATCATCTCATTAAAGTGATCAAAGCCGGCAAATTGTGGCGTACCCACCTTAACCATGCCCACGCCTGCCACCTCGCCCATCAGACCCTGACCGACGACGGTAGTGGGGTTTTTAACATCGGCCAGATTAAGCCCTTGGGTTAAGGCGCTTTTAACCAATGCATTCGCCAGTGGATGTGATGCATGCTGCTCCAGGCTTGCTGTGATACCAAGTGCATCATTCCCATCCACACCATCAGACAGATAGGTAGCGCGAATACTTGGCTGGCCCATGGTGAGCGTACCTGTTTTGTCAAATACCATGGTGTCGATACGACCCGCCATCTCAAGGCTGGGCGCATCTTTAAATCGCACACCATATCGCGCCGCCGTGCCCATGCCCGCCATGATGGCAGCAGGTGTCGCCAATCCAAGCGCGCACGGACAGGCAATGACAAGCACCGAAACAGCTCTCATTAACGCCTCATCAAAGCTGCCCAATATCGCCCAATTCCCAAACAACACCACAAGCGCGATGCCAACGACCACAGGCACAAAGACGCCTGCAACTTTATCAGCCAAGCGCGCGATGTCTGCTTTTGTGCCTTGCGCCTCATCAAGTGCGCGCACCATGTCGCCAAGTGCAGTCTCGCCACCTGTGGCAGTCGCACGATATTCAAACCCACCATCAACCACGGCACTGCCAGCCAGAACCCCGTCCCCAGCTGTCTTGGCAAGTGCAGCACTCTCTCCTGTCAGGTGTGCCTCGTCAGTGAAGCCCGCCCCCGTGGTGACCACACCATCTACACCGATGCGATCGCCCACACGAGCCAGCAGAACATCACCGACTTTAATGTCTTTAACACTAACCGCACTCCATTGATCATCTGCTTTACGCTGAACCGTATCAGGCACCAGATCCATCAGCATGGATAAGCTGTTTAGGCTTTGCTGCTTGGTGCGCACCTCAAGATACTTACCAAGACTCACAAAAGCAATCACCATCACCGACGCTTCAAAGTAAACAAGTCCATGCCCACCATGATCAGAGGTGAGCCACATATAGGTTGAGTAAGCCCAAATCGCACTCGTGCCCAATGCCACAAGCACATCCATATTGGCAAGACCGCCACGAATAGATGCCCATGCACCCTTATAAAACACCCAGCCAAAACAAAACTGAACCACGCTGGCAAGCACAAACTGCACCCACACAGGCGGCATCAGTGCATGACTGCCAACCATCATACCAATCATTCCCACCCAAAATGGCAATGACAACGCCCATAGCGCAATCAATCGCCAAGGCATGCTTGGTGCTTGTTTTGGTTTTGGTGCATCGTCGATGAGCCGCCCTTCAAAGCCTGTTTTTTTGATCCAAGCTTGGATGTCCTGAGTGTCGGCATCATGATATCGGATGTTTAAGGTTTCGGTTGCAAAATTCACCTGTGCCAGATCAACCGACGGGTTTTTATTTAAAACCTTCTCTAGGCGATTGGCACAGGCTTGGCATGTCATGCCTGTGATGGCATAGCGCGCTTCTTGAGTGTCAGATTCGGGAGTGGTGTTGTTATTTTGATTGTCATTCATGGCAGTCTCGTCGTTTTTGTTATAGGTCATTTTTATTATACGCCCTTATCACCATTTATCAATCCCGATTTGCCAAAACAATTTGATAAATCCAATAAAAAAACCGAACGTATTTTAGCATTCGGTTTTTTTGTGGGTTCATCAAGTAAAGAATTAAGTTGTACTAAATCCTGAACCCTCAACAGCATCGATGATCTGAATCTTATCCAGTACTTCATCATCATAGGTGATCACAGCTTGTTCAAGTGGGCGATTTACTTCAACATCCTGCACGCCCGCCAGCTCACTCACCGCATTAATAACGCTCGTCTCACAACCCTCACAGGTCATGCCATATACTTTCAAAGTTAAGGTTTCAATACTCATGATTTTCTCCATTTGGTTAATTGTTAATCATATAAGCACTTTAGCACAGCCATCCGCCCACCACAAGCACCATTTACAAAAACACTACCCAGCCCCTACAGATTAAGTTAAGGCACCACAGGCACGATGTCTAGGCCGGCTTTCTCATCCAGACCAAACATGATGTTCATGTTCTGCACCGCTTGCCCTGCCGCACCTTTCACCAAATTATCCTGCACCACGAGTATAGTTAATGTCTCACCGTCTTGATGGACAGCCATTCTAAGGAAATTTGAAGCGCGGGTCTGACGCGTCTGCGGCAGCTGTCCCTTAGGAAGAACATCAACAAAATGCTCATCTTGGAATCGATGCTCAAACACACTTTGCCAATCGACCGCACTACCCGCCTCAGTCAATGTCAGATGAATCGTGCTGAACATGCCTCGAATCATCGGCACCAAATGCGGGACAAAGCGGATTTTATGCTCAAAATTCGAACCCAAGAGCGCATGCACACCCTGCTCGATCTCGGGCAGATGTCGATGTCCTGCCACGCCGTACGCGCTAAAATTATCCGCCGTCTCACTAAAGATCATCTCCATCTTCGCGCTGCGCCCTGCGCCTGAGATGCCTGACTTGGCATCAATGATGATATGATCGCCAACGAGCTGAGCGTTTTGACGGTTTTGCTCATCGATGATGGCGGATAAGCCCAAGATCGCTGTCGTCGGATAGCAGCCAGGGTTGCCCACGACTTTGGCATCTTTGATGGCATCGCGATTCACCTCGGGCAGACCGTATGCAGACTGCTTAAGGACATCGGGGCAATCGTGCGCCATGCCATACCATTTGCTAAACGCATCTAAGTCTTGGAGGCGAAAATCCGCCGCCAAGTCAATCACCTTGACGCCCTTTTCGGTAAGATATGGTGCTGACTTCATGGCAACCCCATGCGGCGTGGCAAAGAACACCACATCGCACGCGGTTAATTTCTCATCATCAGCATCGCTGAACACCACATCTGACAGACCGCGAAGGCTGGTGAAAATATCACTGGCTTTCTTGCCCGTTTCCGAGCGAGACGTTAGCATGGTTATCTGCGCGTGCGGATGATTCACCAGAAGACGAATCAGCTCCACACCTGTGTAACCTGTACCACCAACAATACCTACTTTAATCTTTGACATAATACCCACCATGAGATGCTTAAAAATTTCCAACAATATACCACATTTTAACCGCCTTGCCAAAACTTTTACAAATATTCAAACCTCAAAACTAAAACAACCAAATTCACCCCAAAGCGCTTTTAAGATACACGATAAGAAATCCATCATGATTTTGTAATTTTTTGGGTAATTTTTGCGATTTTTACTTGATAAAATTTGATTTTAAGTTAAGCTATACCGTTTATATTTTATCTTTTTATAGCTTATTGCCATGTCGAATTCTGATAACTCTAATTTCACCCCCGATTATGATAAAATTGCAAGTCATTATGCCAGCATCATTGAAGGCTGCGGCGAAGACCTAAGCCGCGAAGGACTACTTGACACGCCAATGCGCGCCGCAAAGGCATTTGGCTATCTGACACGCGGCTACCATCAGTCGCTTGAAATTGTGGCGAATGATGCGATTTTCCCCTCGGATAACCCCGAGCTGGTACTGGTGCAAAACATTGAGTTTTATTCACTGTGCGAACACCATCTGCTACCTTTTTATGGCGTGGCGCACGTGGGTTATCTGCCAGAAGGTAAGGTTTTGGGTCTATCCAAAGTAGCGCGCATCGTTGATATGTACGCACGCCGCTTACAAATCCAAGAGAACCTAACCAAGCAAATCGCCACTGCCATCGAAGAGCTGACGGGCTGCCGCGGCGTTGCCGTCGTGATGGATGCCAGTCACATGTGCATGATGATGCGCGGCGTGGGCAAACAACAATCCACCACCAGAACCATGAGCATGCTTGGCGAATTCACCGCCAATAATACAGCACGCGCTGAATTCTTAGACGCCATTCCTAGACGTCCGCCTGCGTTTGGCTAATACACCAATGCAATTCTTAAGTCATCCCTACCAATGTAAAAGCTGGTAGGGATTTTGTTATCCTTTACTTTCTAAATTTTATAAAATTATTAAAAATCAAATAGTTATCACTGCAAAGACAAAATATCACCTTGAAAACTGACGAAATTTTGTTATAATAAACATACTGAAGTGTTCGCCAGTAGAGCGTATTCCTGAGCCGATAATCTTATCTTAGGGACGCATTTCTACTATTTTGTTGAGCATGCCTGCATCTTTTAGATGTTTCAGGAAGCCGTAATAAATAGTGATGAATCCCGCCTTGAACTTCACGGTTCATGGTAACCCCTCTACAGCGGCACTTTGGTTTTTTATCGTCTAAATTTTTTGGTTGCGTTATTTTTGGTCTTTTTTACAATTTTTTGAAATTTTAAAAATTTTTTGTAAAAAAATGATTGACACGCAAAAAATACTTGCTATAATACGCACCAGCTTAAGCGACTTGCTTAATATTCCCCAATAGCTCAGTTGGTAGAGCAT
>NZ_JAAELD010000025.1 GCF_024227015.1 Moraxella sp. | reverse complement strand
TTCTCTTCTTCTCTTCGTTGGCCATCGCTGATAATGGCCTCGTCAGCATAAAAAGCTCTCACGATGTGAGAGTTACAGCTGACCGCCTTGAGAAGACCTTGAAAATGAAAGGCATGACGGTGTTTGCTAGAATCAATCATGCAGAAGGAGCGCAAAAGGTTGGGAAAAAGCTACGCCCGACCGAATTGATTATCTTTGGCAATCCTAAGGTGGGCACACCACTGATGCAGTGTGGCCAAGGCGTTGCCATCGATCTGCCCCAAAAAGCTCTCATCTGGCAAGATGAAGCGGGCCAAGTATGGCTATCCTATAATGACCCTAAATACCTGGCACATCGCCACAGCATAAAAGAATGCGACGAAATTATAAAAAAAATAGAGAAAGCGCTGGGAAACTTTGCGAGGATGGCTACCATGCCGTAAACCAAGGGCCTAGCAATTCGTGAAATATCCTGGCTAGATGTTTAATTCATCAATGTTTGGTGGTAAGCGTATTTTTCATGATTCATCCCCAGCCATTG
>NZ_JAAELD010000024.1 GCF_024227015.1 Moraxella sp. | reverse complement strand
CCTTAGTCGCACGCCACTTTATAGACAGTATTCGAGCCTTGTACGATATACATGACATAACTACTGTCAAGTCGCGGATTGATGTTTTTGGCAGCGTCCTTGACTTTAGCAAGAACCATCATACCGTCCGACCTACCGATCATCGCATCCACATCATTCTTATTCAAATCCAGCGCGTTCACCTTAAAGTAATCCCAGCCCTTATCCACATCGATAACCGTTAAAGGCTCAGGCTTATCCCAAACATCGGGCGAGCCTTCAGGCTCTCTCATCTGCATATTAAAGCCATCTTCGACCTGATTAATCTTAATCTGCGCAGGCTCTTCGTGGCTTACCGTATAGCAGCCGACCAGATCGCTTGATGATGTGGCGACAGATTCGGTATGTGATGGGGTATCTTGATTAACTTTAGGCTCGCATGCCGTCAAAGCAATAAGTAGCCCCACAGCACAAGAATATTTTAACGACAAAAAAGAGGCTTTCATGCTAATCATCAACACCACAAACCGATTAACCGGGTTCTAAATTTAAAATGGTTATTTTACCTTATTTTTGTGTCATTTTGCCAGTAATAAATAGACCGTGTGATGTTTTTATTCATAGAAATTAGCACAAGTTTTTTAATAAAACTTATTAAAAAACAAAATTATACGAATTCACCTTTTAAAATATAGCAACCATCCCCACATAACCTTCAACTATGTTATAATAAGCGCCATTTTCATTAGATTCATCAGTTTACAGCATAAAAAAGCGAGCACTCATGAGCGAACAACACTCAAATTCTCAATTAGCAACGTTGATTCAGTTAGGCAAGGAACAAGGCTATCTGACGTATGCTGAGGTCAATGACCAACTTCCTGAATCGGTCACCGAAAGCGATCAAATTGAGGACATCGTACAGATGCTGACCGACGTCGGCATTCCCATCTATGAAGTTGCTCCTGATGATGATGACATCTTACTTACCGACACCAGTAGCGACGATGAGATGGCAGCTGATGAGGCAGCGGCAGTCTTAGCCAGCGTAGAAACCGAACCTGGTCGCACCACCGACCCTGTGCGTATGTACATGCGCGAGATGGGCACCGTTGACCTATTAACCCGCGAAGGTGAGATTGGCATCGCTAAGCGCATCGAGGAAGGGACGCGCGAAGTTCAGTACATCATGGCCTACTGGCCTGGTACTGTCAAGTTCGTGTTGGATGAATACGCACAAATCGAAACCGGCGAGAAAAAAATCTCTGACATCGTCTCAGGCTTCTTAAATCTAGAGGACGACGAATTTGAACTCAAAGAAGACAACGACATCGAACCAGAAGACATCAAGGAAGAAGATAACATTGATGATCTAGAAGAGAATGAAGAAGATCTGGATGGCGCTAGCAGCGGTGATGATGACAGCAACCTAGATCCAGAAGAAGTACGCGCGCGCTTTGAAGAGATTGAGCAGCTATTTAACGAATCTCAAAAAGCCCTAGAAAAATACGGACGTGGCAGCCCTGAAGCAAAAGCCGCCTATGACGAATTGGCGTCTCGCTTCATGCTTATTAAGCTAAATAACCGCCTGTCCGAGCAAGTCATCACGCTCATGCGTGAGGTTTATGAAGACGTGCGTAACAGCGAACGTAAGATCATGCGTTTAGTGGTTCGTCGCGGTAAGATGCCTCTTGAGGAATTCAAAAAGACCTTCCCAAGTAACGAAACCAACCTAGAGTGGCTGCCATTACGCATCAGCGGCAAACCTGCTTTTGCCGAGACACTAGAAAAAGTCCTGCCTGAGGTCATCGCTCTCCAAGAGAAAATCTTAGCTCATGAGAACGACCTGCAAATGGACGTGAAGAACATGAAAGCTGTGGCACGTCAAATGGCAATCGGAGAGGCTAAAGCTCGCCGTGCCAAAAAAGACATGGTCGAAGCCAACTTACGTTTGGTGATTTCGATCGCTAAAAAATACACCAACCGCGGTCTGCAGTTCCTTGACCTTATCCAAGAAGGTAACATCGGTCTGATGAAAGCGGTAGATAAGTTTGAATATCGCCGCGGTTATAAGTTCTCAACTTACGCCACTTGGTGGATTCGTCAGGCGATCACTCGCTCCATAGCCGACCAAGCGCGCACTATCCGTATCCCTGTGCATATGATTGAGACGATTAACAAGATCAACCGTGTCAGCCGTCAGTTGCTCCAAGAGATGGGGCGCGAACCCACCCCTGAAGAGCTTGGCGAACGTCTAGATATGGACGAAGCCAAAGTGCGTAAAGTCCTAAAAATCGCCAAAGAACCCATCTCTATGGAGACGCCAATCGGTGATGATGAAGATAGCCACTTGGGCGATTTCATCGAAGACAGCACCATCTCAAGCCCTGTGGATAACGCCACCGACGAAGGTCTGCGTGAAGCGACGCGTGAAGTTTTGGATAACCTAACCGAACGTGAAGCCAAAGTATTAAAAATGCGCTTCGGCATTGACATGGCATCTGATCACACTCTAGAAGAAGTCGGCAAGCAGTTCGATGTTACTCGTGAGCGTATCCGTCAGATCGAGGCTAAGGCACTGCGTAAACTGCGCCACCCTTCCCGCTCTGAGCACCTGCGCTCATTCCTTGAGAATGATTGATTTCATTTCATCACAAAAATAACCACCTTCGTGTGGTTATTTTTATTGATATCAGCCAAGCATCGGCGTACCTTGAAATTCGGGCAACTTACCCCATTTTACATTCAATAATTATTTAAAAGGCAGTTATCATGACCAAATTTACCAATCTAAATCGCGCACCCACTGCGCCCAATGCTAAGCGCACCGAGATCCAAAATCCAGAACTGTGGAATTTCCCAATGGATTATCCCATCAGTATCATCGGACACGAAGGTGAGCATGACACATTGCGCAATGAAGTCACGCTGATTCTGGCAGAGATTTTCCCTGATTTTGATGCCGCAAGCATCATGGTTAAACCCTCCAAAACAGGTAAATTCCACGCCCTTCGCGCGAGACTCTATCTAACTTCTGCCGATGAAGTTAATCGTCTATATACCGCATTGGACAAGGCCAAGACGGTCAAAACAGTGGTATAAATCTCTTTGATTGATGTTATAATAAATCAAGCCAAGACCGCAATTAGGCGGTCTTTTTTATAGCTTACCGTATTTAATGCTTTTTTACATGACGACATTAGACCTCATCCCAAACAAATCCACCCTGCGCATTCTACACACCTCTGATTGGCATCTTGGCAAACGACTCTACCAAGAGCAGCGCTATGACGAATTTGCGCAATTTTTGGATTGGCTCATTGATGTACTTAATGAGCACGAGGTGGATGTTTTGATTGTGGCGGGTGACATTTTTGACACGATGACACCAAGTAATAAAGCCCAAGAGCTTTATTATAAATTCCTAGGCAGCACTGCCAAAAGCGCTTGCCGTCATGTGATTATCACTGCTGGTAATCACGACAGCCCAACTTTCTTAGATGCACCCAAGACAATCTTGCGCGCGCTGAATGTTCAAGTCATCGGCATCGCAAGCGATGATATTAGCGATGAGCTTCTGATATTACACAAAGGCGACACCCCTGAAGCCATTATCCTTGCTGTGCCTTATTTGCGTGATAGAGACGTTCGCGCTAGCAAAAGCTTTGATGACATCACCACCAAAGAGCACGACACCATCCAAGGCATCACCAATCATTATCAGACGCTAAGCGAACAAGCCAAACAAACGCAAGCCGACATTCTTAATAAATTCAACAAAAAAATCCCCATCATCGCCACAGGGCATCTCTTCGCTGCAGGTGCCAGCGTCTCATCCAAGGACGACGGAATGCGCGATCTGTATGTTGGTACATTAGGTCAAATATCCGCCAACACTTTTGACAAGTGTATCGACTATGTGGCGCTGGGGCATATTCACGCACCACAGAAAGTTGCAGGTCGCGATCACATACGCTACTGTGGCTCGCCGATTGCGATGGGTTTTGGCGAGGCGGGTAAAGCCAAGCAAGTGCTGTTGGTTGATTTTGATGATGCCAATACCAAGCCTAGTATCACGGCATTACCCGTTCCAGTGTTTCAAAAGCTTGCACGCATCAATGGCGACTGGGATCAAATCACCAAAGAACTGAGCAAACTCATCCAAGATGATCAGAGCATCTGGGTCGAGATTATTTATACAGGTAATGAGATTCGCTCAACACTCGTACAGGACATTCGTAGCCTGCTAGAAGATAGCCTCGTCATCGCATTAAACATCCAAAACAAAACTCTGTATCAGCAAAGCCTTAGCTTACATCATCAAACAATCGATCTAAAACAGCTGACCGAGATGCAAGTTTTTGAAACCTTGCTCAATCAAAATGACATAGAGGATGCTGAACAGCAGGCCCTAAAACAAGCCTACCAAACCCTACTCACCGACCTACACGACACCGATCACCGCGCCGAATGACATGAAAATTTTAAGCCTAAAATTTAACAACCTTAACTCCCTAAAAGGTAACTGGCATATTGATTTTACCGATGATGCATTCGTACGCGATGGCATTTTCGCCATCATCGGACAGACAGGCGCGGGCAAAACAACCATCCTAGATGCCATCTGCCTTGCCATCTACGGCGAGACACCACGCATCGACCAAATCAGCGCCACTCAAAACGAACTCATGAGTCTAGGCGCAGGTGAATGCGGCGCGCAAGTTGAGCTACAAATCAGCGGTAAGATGTATCGATTCACATGGCAACAGCGCCGCGCTGGTGGCAAGGCGGACGGTAAATTACAAGCCGTCAAACGTGAAATCAGCCAAATTAAGCACGTAGGCGATGATGGTAAAATCCTAGAGAGTAAAGCCAGTCTATGTCAGAAAAAAGCCGTCGAAATCATGCACATGAACTTTGAGCAATTTACCCGCTCTGTCATGCTTGCTCAGGGAAATTTTGCGGCATTTTTGAAGGCGGATACTGGCGAAAAAGGCGAAATTCTAGAGCAAATCACCGGCACCCAAATCTACGGCAAAATCAGCATCAAAGCCTTTGAAATTCAAAAACGAAAACGTCTAGAGCTCACCGCACTACAAGACAAACTTAACGACAGCGAGATCATGGCCGATGACGAGTTTAATGCCTTAAAAGCAAGCATCGAGGCGGATAAAGCTGCACTTAAAAAACAGCAAGACACCCTAAAAGACACCGAAACTCACATAAAAAAACTCGAACAAAAACAAATAATCGAACAAAAAATTCAAAAACTCACCCAGTCAATTACTGAACACGAGCAGGCTCGAGAACATTTTAAGCCAAAATTTGCAGCATTGGAGCTTGCCAATAACGCCTTTGCCATCCACGACGAATATACCAAACTCTCCCATCTGCGTGAGCAAGAAAACCAAGTCAGAGATGATATTCTAAAGCTTGAAAGTGATCTTAATCACGCTCAGCAAAGCATCACCGAAAGCTCAATAGAGCAAGACAATGCAGCCAAAAATTTAAAAGACGTCGAGAGCGAAGAAGCTGCCGCACAGCCTATTTTTAAGCAAGTTCGAGAGCTTGATGGTCAATTATCGCATCTAAATGAACAAAAGGATCGGCTTAATCAAACTATCAGCCAAAACAATCAAAACATTCAAGCATTAAACAACAACATCCAATCATTACTCAATGATCAAACCAAAACAAACGAAATCTTAAAAGAGCTACAAGACACGCTTCGTTATGATATTGCCGATCTTGGGCAGGATCTAGGTCGTCTGAACGCAGAACACACACAGCTTAATAGTCAAATCCAAGAAATTCAAATACTTAATCAAGACCTTAACCATCATCAAGCTGCCCTTGAGGGCCTACAAAACACCATCGCCCAAAAGCGTATTGATTACCAAGATGCCAAGACTCGATTAACCAACAGTCAGAAAAACTTTGAGCTAATACAGGCTGATTTTATCACCTTGACGGGAATACAAAGCCCCATCACTGCTGAAGCCATCATGCGGTACGGCATGTCCACCAATCAGCAAATTCAGCAGCAATCACAGATCAAATCCACACTAACCACCCTAAAAGACCCTTATGATCAATATCAGCTCAACCAAGAGCAAATCGCTAAGCTACAAACTCAAATCGGCAACCTCACCAAGCAGATTGGCGAAATACGGAACACAGCCCAGCAGCTTGGCGATGAACTGGATAAAGAAAACAAAACCCTTATCACACTTGAGAATGCGCACGCCCTACGCCTAGAAGTCAGCATTCTCAAAAAGCATCTTAACAATCTACAAGATGGCAAACCCTGTCCACTGTGCGGCGCCATTGATCACCCTTATGCTGATAAGCACCCGCACCTGCACGAAGAAGAGAGCTCGGATGCAGTAGCGATCAAACACACCAAAGACAAAATCAACACCCTAAATAGCTCAATTCAAAGCAACAGCCAACAACTTGCCGTCAGTAATAATAATTTAGATAATCTAAATAAAAACCTTGACGACATCATCAAGCAGCAACCCACTTTAAGACAAAAGATGCGAGAAGCGCTTGATGAGCTGTTAAGCATTAAGAATGATTTTAATTTTGATATTAATCAATTGGATGACAATCTATTAAATAACCTAATCCTACAGAATCAGCAAACACTAGCACAGCTAAATAGTACGCATGCCAAGTACCAAGCACAAGAACCCGAATTGACCCAAGCGATTAATAATGTAGATAAATACACACAGTACTTTAGCAATATCAAAGTCGAAGGCGAGACTTTAAAGGGCAATATTGCCAACACCCAAGACATCATCAATCAACAGACCAAACATCTTAATCACGCCTTGAATAACTTTAAGCAAAGCCATTTCAACATCGCGCATACTTTAGATAAGTATGACTTAACAATACGCAAAGGTGACTTCAATACAGAATTCACTGTTGAAATCTTATCAGACGTATCAGACGATATTTTAGATAAAATTAATAAACTCAATCAAAAATATCAAACCCATCAAGACGCTAAAATCAGATATCAAGAATCTACTCGCATGCTTGATGGCGTTAAAATCAGCCTTGATAATCAGCAGCAGCAACTTGATAAATTAAGCTTAGATAGCCATTCATATCAAGAAAAGTACACCAATATCCAAGATAACATCAGCAGCCTGCGAGCACAAAGGCAGGCGATATTTGGCGATAAAATTATTGATGATGAAGCCCTACTACTAAGGCAAAAACTTCAGCGCGGCAATGAGATGCTAAATAAAGCTGTCAATGCGCACAACCATCATCAAAACAATGCATTATTATTGGCTGAGCAGCTGCAAGCACTCAATAGCAAACTGAACAACCTATCCCAAGAAGCCAAGCAAGCGGCCGATGAATTCATGTCCGCCTTAAGCACAAAGGGATTTGAGGATGAGGCAGCATTCTTACAGGCGCGCTTAAGTCATAACGACAGAGCAAAGTTAAGCCAAGAAGCGGATACCATCTTATACGCTATTAAGCGCAGCAAAGAAAGTCTAGAAGAAGAGCATGACAATTTAAACATACTCACTCAATCCATCCCCAACAAAGATACACTTGATGAACTCTATCACAGACGAGATGAGCTGCAACAACAAGAACGTGAATCCCTACAAAGTCTAGGCAAAAATCAACAAATCCTGCAAAGTGCTGCCCTTGCTCGCGAAAAACAAAATACGCTAACCGATAGCATCAAACGCAAGCAACAGGACATTCAAATCTGGACAAAGTTAAACGAGCTGATCGGCTCAGCAGATGGCAAAAAATACCGGAACTTCGTACAAGGTCTGACATTGGATCTGATGCTATATCACGCCAATCAAGTGCTTAGCCGGATGAACGAACGCTACATCTTAAAACATGGCAATACTAATGACAAAAACACGCTAGAAATTAGCATCATTGACACTCATCAAGGCAATGAAGAGCGCAGCACAAAGAACCTATCAGGTGGTGAAAGTTTCATCATCAGTCTTGCGCTCGCCTTGGGTCTCTCTATGATGAGCAGTGACAAGGTTACGATTGATTCATTATTCCTAGATGAAGGCTTTGGCACGCTCGATGAAGAGATACTGGATATCGCCCTATCCACCTTGTCCGCACTTCAAGAAGAAGGAAAAATGATCGGTATTATCTCCCATGTCGCCACACTCAAGGAACGCATCAGTACTCAAATTCTCGTTCATAAAGGCGCAAATGGTACCAGTCGATTGAGTGGCGCGGGTGTGGTCGGCAACAGATAAATAGAGGTTAGATTTTTTAAAATATCATTAAAAACACTTGACCTTTTTAAAAAATCCTATATAATACGCTGCATGTTTAACGACAACCACTTATGCCAGTGTGGTGAAATTGGTAGACACGACGGATTCAAAATCCGTTGCCTTTAAAAGCGTGTCGGTTCGAGTCCGACCACTGGTACCAACACAAACCCTTGAATATTCAAGGGTTTTTTATTGTTCACTTAAAGGCAAAAGTATCAATACAGCTGGTTATTTTGCAAAGCAATAACCACATAATAACCGCCTTGGCCACTCCAATAATCACACCTCAAATAGCGAGATTTTTTAAATAAGATTAGTGGATTTACCGCCATTAAAGCCAACAAATTAAAAAACCTAGGGAATACCTAGGCTTTTTGATATATTTGACAATACTTTAACGACTTACTTTGGCGGTGTAATATTCACCACAAGCACATAATCCATCACAGCAGGCTTATGTTCCAGCGCATTGTATTCTAAGCGTATGACATGCCTGCCGTTCACAATCACTTTATAGCTGCCGTTGGCAAAGTCATGGTAGTATGGCGTATTCAAAAAAGGCTTCATGCGCCCATCGGATACATAGACTGTTAGCGTATCACCGACAGCCGGATAAATAAAATAATCACAAGTATTACCCATGATACTGTCTTGACGAGAGACAGCGGTGTGATCAACGCGTTTTTGTACTAATTTAGGGCATTCGTCGCCCACGTTTGCTCGCCGCTGTTGCAACTTATCGTTTCTGGTGGGTGTGTAATCCTCTGGGATTACAGCCGATTGCTCTGCCTTAACCACCTCTGCGCTCTCACTACCACAGCCAGTAAGCAGCAAAAAAAATCCCAAAGCCCATCGCCCTTTTGAGAGATCAGCCATACATTTGTCTTTTGGGTGAAAAGCAATCATTTATCAGCCATGCATACTTTTAGTTATTAAGAGTACAAATAAATCTAAAGAATACAAATTATAACATAAAAT
>NZ_JAAELD010000023.1 GCF_024227015.1 Moraxella sp. | reverse complement strand
GGCTCGTGATATATCCAAGTTTCTAACGCTTTTATATCATCATTTCCTAAAATGACTTTAAAAAATGGACGTTGTAGATGAGAAGGAAGTTTCATTTAATCAAGTCCATTTATTTATCAAGTGTGAAAAAACCGCCCATAAAGCGGTTTTACTGCCGAAATTTTATCAATGCTCCCTAGTCGCCCGAAATTCCACTTCTGGATACCGCTCTTGCATAAGCTGTAAGTTCACACGGCTTGGGGCAAGGTAGGTCAGATACCCACCACCGTCCACCGACAGCTGGTCATGGGCTTTTTTCTTAAATTTTTCAAAGGCGACTTTGTCATCACAATGCACCCAACGCACGGTAGCGATACTAATCGGCTCAAAGGTGCATTGCACTTTATATTCTTCTAGCAAGCGATGTGCCACCACTTCAAATTGTAGCACACCCACCGCCCCCAAAATCAGGTCGTTATTGATTTGGGGCATAAACACTTGGGTCGCTCCTTCTTCGGAGAGTTGCTGTAAGCCCTTTTGTAATTGCTTGGATTTCATCGGGTCTTTTAGCACCACACGGCGAAACAGTTCAGGAGCAAAGTGCGGAATGCCTGTAAAATTCAAGGTCTCGCCACTCGTGAAGCTATCGCCAATCTGTATCGTGCCGTGATTATGCAAGCCAATGATGTCGCCAGCGTACGCTTCATCCAACGCTTCACGGTCGCCTGCTAGGAACATCAAAGCGTCCGACACTCGCACTTCTTTGCCGATACGCACATGGTTCATTTTCATGCCACGCTCGTATTTGCCCGAACACACTCGCATAAAGGCGACACGGTCTCGGTGTTTGGGATCCATATTGGCTTGAATTTTAAAGACAAAGCCCGTAAAGGCAGGCTCGTCCGCTTTGACGGTGCGTTCTACCGCCACATGGTCTTTTGGGGGCGGAGCATATTGGGTCAACACGTCCAAAATCATGTTCACGCCAAAGTTACCCAGAGCCGTGCCGAACAAGACAGGTGTTTGTCGCCCTGCCAAAAATTCGCTCACGTCCCAGTCTTCATACGCCATTTGGGCAAGTTCAATGTTGTCCATAAACTCGTCCCACAAAATCTGCCCAAGCCTGTCCTTAATGTCGGCATGGTCATAACCGTCTCGGCTCTCGATATCTGTGATTTGTGAACCAAAGCCTTTTTTATAAAAGTAAGTCTTGTTATCCACAAAACTATACACCCCCACAAAATCTTGCCCCATGCCAATGGGATAGGCAAACGGCACGCATTTGATTTTTAGGACGCTTTCAATCTCGTCAAGCACGGCAAGCGGATTTTGAATCTCACGGTCAAGTTTATTGACAAATGAAATAATGGGCGTATCACGCATACGGCACACTTCCATGAGCTTAATCGTCCGCTCTTCCACGCCTTTGGCTCCGTCAATGACCATTAACGCACTATCCACAGCAGTGAGCGTGCGGTAAGTGTCTTCTGAAAAGTCGGCGTGTCCGGGCGTGTCTAGTAGATTAACCACATGATTTTTATAGGGAAATTGCATGACCGATGTCGTGATAGAGATACCACGCTCTTGCTCCATGCTCATCCAGTCGGATGTCGCATGGCGGTCGGCTTTACGTCCACGCACTTCGCCAGCGACTTGGATTGCCTTGCCCCACAGTAGGAGCTTTTCGGTCATGGTGGTTTTACCTGCATCAGGGTGCGAGATAATGGCGAATGTACGGCGAGAATTGATTTCTTGGGATAATTGGCTCATGATGTCTGATCGTCGTTTAAAAAATGGCTAATTATATCATGTTTTACATTGGCAAATACAGCCATGAACACAACGAGACGGCCATGAGGCCGTCTTGTTTTTTGATGCTTAAGCTAATATCTAAGCCCGTATTATTCACCAAATGGATTTGGCAGCGGAGTGTTCGGGTTAGATGGTGGCAACTGTGGATATTGGAATTTCGGTTGGTCACCGGTTAGGGTTCTTAAGAATGCCACGATGTCTGCCGTTTCTGCATCGGTGAATTCTTTGTTCAGCTGAATTTTGCCCATGATTTGTACCGCTTCTTCTAATGAGTTCACTTGACCGTCATGGAAGTACGGATAGGTTAGCTCAATGTTTCTAAGCGTTGGTACTTTAAACATCATCTTATCTTCTGGCTTACCAGTCACTGCAAAGCGACCTTCGGCTAGGTTTTTAGTGGTGTATTGTTCAAATACGCCAAACTTCTGGAACGAACCACCGCCAAGCAATTCGCCATTATGGCACGCCACACAGCCTGATTGTTTGAAAGTTTGATAACCGCGAAGTTCTTGTTCGTTGATCGCTTTGTCGTCGCCTGCCAACCATTGGTCAAAACGGCTATTTGGTGTTACCAACGTATCTTCAAAGCTTGCTAGCGCCTTGGTGATTTGTTCGATGGTGATGCCATCTTGATAATCACTAAAGGCTGCCTTGAACTCGTCTTGATAGGCAGGGATGCTGTTTAGAACTTTAACCACGTGCTCATGGGTAGATGCCATCTCAAGCGGGTTCTCGATTGGACCGCCTGCTTGCTCTTGTAGGTTCTTAGCACGTCCATCCCAGAACTGTGCGATTGCCAAGCCACTGTTTAGGACGGTTGGAGAGTTGATCGGACCTTCTGCCCACTTATGACCGATAGAGGTGGTCATGTTGTCCGTACCACCCATGGCAAGGTTATGACATGAGTTACAAGATAGGCCGCCTGACTTAGACAGACGTGGGTCGAACCACAGTTTTTTACCCAATTCTATCACCGCTGCACTCTCGATCACTGCAGGCTGGATGGGCTTGATTGGCTCATCAGTACGCACACTCACCAATGGCTCAATCTGCTATGGTGCTGACGCATCAGCCTTCGCCACGGTTGTCTGTTGTGGGCGTGCAAATTCCATCAATGCGAACAATCCCACGAACAGCACTGCAACAGCAGCGACCAAAATCGCCAGCATCATCGCTGACATACCCAAACGCTTCATGGCTACCTCCAAAAATCAGGTTGGCTATTTGTAATTAATCGTTAGACTACTTATTGAAACTTTATATACACAATCTTTCTATGGATTTAGAAGAAATTTATTTAGCCAATCTGTACATTATATAAAATCAATCGTTACCATCAGATTAATTTATAACCGAGTGTTTCAGTAAGAATTCATTAAAAGTTGTGTGGTTTTGTCATCATAAAACTACCGCCGCTTTTGAGTATTGATTTTAGTCAATGTATATCACGATATGCCAAGATTTTATGAGTTGTTATCATTTACAAAATTTCCTTTTTGTTTAATTTTGTATAAATGATTTTATTTCTCATTTAAATGCTTTATGATAGCGATATTTTATTGGCTCACTGAGCATAACATCATGAAAAAATTCACAACCATCGCCCTGTCCTGCGCTGCCGTTTTAAGTTTAAACGCTTGCACAACGCACGTTGGCGACTCCCAAGCCAATACCACAAGCACCCTACAATCGCTAAAGTTCAACCCAAATAACTATAAATCCATCACCATCAGCCAAGACGGTCAAAGCCTTAGCGTACGCGCATACGAGAACATTCCCTACGTCACTAGCCCTACCGAGCCTGATTACCAAGTGATGAATATCTACATCCCTGAGAGTTACTTTACAGATGGGATCATTAACGGCTATACGGCGGACACCGCACCGATATTTTTCCCTAATGGCATCGGTGGCTATATGCCTGCCAAGCCCATGACGACTGAGGTCAGATCTGGCCGCGACGGCAAACCACAAGCCAGCAGCGTCAATACCGCCCTACTGCGTGGCTATGTCGTGGCAAGTGCAGGTGCCAGAGGTCGAACGCTTGGCACAGATGGCAATTACACAGGTAAGGCACCTGCAGCCATCATCGATTTAAAATCCGCCATCCGCTACCTAAAAGCCAATGACAGACTCATGGCAGGACGAGCCGACCGCATCATCAGTAATGGCACATCTGCAGGCGGAGCAATGTCTGCCCTGCTTGGCGCGAGTGGCGCGAATGCCGACTACGATGATCAATTAAGACAAGCTGGCGCCATCATGAATGCCGATGATGGCGTCTTTGCCGTCTCTGCCTACTGCCCGATCACCAACCTTGAGAATGCCGACATGGCATACGAATGGCAGTTCAATGGCATCAACGATTATCAAAAAATGCACATCAGCATGCTGGATTATAACGTCAAACGAGAACGCGTAAAAGCAAGCCTCACCGACGAACAAAAGCTATGGTCAAATGAACTAAAATCCAGCTTCCCAAGCTATGTCAATGGATTAAAATTAAAAGGACAAAACGGACAGTTATTAACCCTAGACAGCCAAGGCAATGGCACCTTCAAGGATGAAATCATCCACCATCTGAATCAATCTGCCAATGTCGCCTTTAAGAATGGCACGGATATGAATGAATTTGACTTTTTGGTGCAGCGAAAATCCGCCAATCCTTACTACATTGACAGTTTTGATGGCTATTTAAATTATCTGGGACGTGGTAAAGGCGTGCCCGCTTTTGATGATGTCACCCTAGCAAGTGGTGAGAATAATTTATTTGGCAATGCCACTACCAACAATCAGCATTTTACCGCCTTTGGCAAAAAATACGGGCAAGGCACTATGGCGGATACCCAGGCAATCAAGATGATGAACGCCATGAATTACATCGCCACCAGCCCCACTCAGCATTGGCGTATCCGCCATGGCGCTAAGGATAATGATACGTCGCTTGCTGTGCCAGTCATCCTAGCGACCGCCCTACAGAATAACGGCAAGAATGTTGATTTTGCCCTACCGTGGGGCGTAGGACACGGTGGTGATTATGATTTGGACGCACTGTTTGACTGGGCAGATGAAATCGTAAAATCCGCCCAATAATCCATCAAATCCCCAAAAAAGATAATATTTTTGGGGATTTTTTGTCCTTGCAAATACAACACAATTTTTATAAGATGATACAAATTTTGTTTGTTATTCACCGTTGATTTTTAAGGAAAATGTATGAAACGCATCTCTGCACTTGCCATTAGCACCCTATTGGCATTGTCCATACCTACGGCATATGCTGATGAATGTGATATACCTGATGTTTATGGTTATGATTATAATTATATTGACTGTCTTAGTGAAGGCATAGCATGGGTTAGAAAAGATGGCAAATACGGCTTTGTTGATAAAACAGGCAAGGTGGTGATACCGCTGATTTATGATTATGCTGGCAGTTTTAGCGAAAGCTTGGCAG
>NZ_JAAELD010000022.1 GCF_024227015.1 Moraxella sp. | reverse complement strand
TGAAAAAATTCATTGCTTGGCAAATACAAATAATCAGGGGGTAGGATTGGCACGTCCTTATCAAACGCCCGAGAATGATAGCGTGCGTTTACCTGCTCCCAAAAGTCGTGATGATGAGCGGACAAATTGTCATCACAGACAACCAGCGTATTTTTGGGCAAATAATGAAACAGCGTGCCTGTCGTCTGCCATTCATGCAAATCAAAAAACAGCGGTGCGTAATACTCCACCCCAGACGGCTGTATGCCATTCATGACATCATTATAAAATTCCACCTTGCGAGCGGACGCATTGGGAAAAAGGCTCGCAAAATTCTGGCGGAACGTCTCTTTGTCGTCCAAGTCAAATTCACGGGCAGGCAACAGGCGAAAACTTGCCACCTTGGGCGATGTTGGGGCGGTTTTGTCGTCAAACACGCCGTCTTTTTTGAGCTTATCAAGCTCTTCATCGGTAACGGTTCGCTGAGTATCAGGATTAAAAAATTTAATCGTTTCTATCTCATCGTCAAATAATTCCAAACGAAACGGCAAGGCTTGCCCCACCGCAAAAATATCCACAATGCTCCCACGCACGGCAAATTCGCCCGCCATATAGACGTTATCCACTGCCTTATAGCCTGCCTTGGCAAGGCGTTCACGCTCACGCTCTATGTCAAAGGTATCGCCCACATTCAAATCAAAAAACCGCCCCAAAAGATAGCTTGGCGGTGTGATTTTTTGCATGAGCGTCTGCACGCTCATCAGTAACACGCCACTTGTTGGCATATGAGTCAAAAGGTCAATCCGCTCGGAAATAATGTCTTGGTGTACCGACAGATTGTCATAAACAAGCGTCTCATAATCGGCAAACACATGGGCGGATATGCCAAAAAAGTGCAGTTCATCGGCAAGGCGTTGTAGTTCGCTTTGGGATTGGCAAATGACTAAGGTTAAATCCGTGCTGTCTTTGGCAAGGGTAGCAAGCCATAGGGCAAAACTTGCGTCCGTTTGGGCGATAAAGTGGGTGTGAAAGTTGGGTGTAAAACTAGGCGTATGAATCTGGATGTCTGTCATGAGAATATAGATTACCAATTTTGCAATTTGAGTTGCCATGCTCGGCATTTGGCGGCGATAGTATCGCTACTGTGTGACATGATGTCTGCCGTCACTGCGATGTATTCTAGCGGTGTGCCCGCCAACCCATCTCGAAGCTGATACGCGTTATCGAGCGCGATGCCGCCTATTACGCATAATGGCAAGCCTAGATTGGCGGTTTTTTGAAGTGTTGGCATGGATACAAGCCCTGCTTTTGGCTTGGTCAAAGAGGCAAACACAGTGCCCATCGCCCCATAGGTTGCACCTTCTTTTTTGGCTTGCTTGAATAATGCGATGTCCGAATGGCAAGTGCGACCAATCACCACATCATCGCCTAGAATTTCTCGCGCCACTGCCACACTGCCATCTCGCTGCCCCAAATGCAAACCTGTGCAAAAATGCGATGCCAACTCCAAGTCATCATTCATCACCACATCGACATCATATTCATCCGCAAGACTCACCAGAAGCTCTGCTTCTTGGTAAACTGTCGCCAAGTCGTATTGCTTAAGTGTTGCCTTTCGGCGAATCTGCAGTAGCGATACCACGCCTGTGTCTAATGCGCGTTCTAATTTATCAATAAGCGTTGTGATCTCATCATCATTGGTGAGCAGGTAGAGTTTTGGGCTTGACATAAGGCAATTTAATCATAAAAAATCATGTCATTATAACGTAAATTATCAGCACAAAAAAGCCTAGATCCATAAATCCAGGCTTAATGTTAATGATTAAATCATCAGGAATTAACGACGATAAGCAAGCTCAGTCAAGATGTTTTCCGCATCATTCCAACGAGACTGAGATGCATTGGCGCCAAGCAGAACAATAACCGCAGGCTTGTTATTCACATGTGTCTCCATCACCACACAGTAACCCGCCTCACGGATAAAACCGGTCTTAGACACCCCGATGGAATGACCGCCAGAACGTACTAGGCGACTGGTGTTGTTGGCTTTATAGGTTCTGTTGCCGCTATTGAAATTGGTGATATAAAAATCATAGCTAGGCGCAGTTGAGAAGTTGCGGATTAGCTGATAGCGACCCTCTTCGCTAACGGCTCTCATCATCTTCACAAGGTCGTTAGCAGAAGCGACGTTGCGCGGATCTAGACCTGATGAATCAGAGAAGCTGGTTTGATACATCCCCAGGCTGGCAGCCTTGTCATTCATCGCACGGATGAATGCATCATAGCCACCTGGGTAAGTACGGGCAAGGGCTTTAGCGGCTGGGTTTTCTGACTTCATCAGCATCATTAAGGTGAACTCTGAGCGGCTTAGGCGATCGCCTGCGCGTAGGTTCGTACTTGCTTTTTTGGCGCCCACTAGGTCAGATGGGATGATGGTGATGTCTTCACGCATGTCAAGCCCAGCATCCAAGATGACCATTGCAGTCATCACTTTAGTCACAGAAGCGATAGACCGTGTGGCATCGATGTTCTTTGAATAAATCAGATCACCTGACTGAAGATCTAGCACCGCCACCGCTGATGAATTGGTGCTAATAGCAAGCTGATCAAATACAGGTGCATTGTAATGATTAGCATTGACCGTATTCATGGTGGTGACTGGTGTCACAGGAGCGGCAGGCGCGGTGTAGGTTGGCGTATTATACGTTGTCTGAGTAGGCTGTGAACGATAGCTAACGGTAGGAACTGTTGCTGGCGTGAGGGTTTTGGTGGTTTTTACTGTATTGCTAGGCGGTGGTGTAGGTACAGCACGAGTGACTGTGGTGGTTACCGCTGGTGTGGCACGAGTAACAGTCACGGTGCGTTGGTTGCTGCTATCTACAGTGAACGCATTCGCCGAAGCACCTGAAGTCATTAAAGCCAAAACAGCAATCTGAGCACTGGCACGTTTCATTAATTTAGCATTTTTCATGATAAATCCTTAACTATGGGCGACCACTCGCCTATTGATTCGCCGCACTTTTGTGATTTGTGATGGGAACATCTTAAAAAAGCACAAGCGACACCCTTGGGTATTTATTAGATTGTCTATGCAATCCACCCAAAATAAAGACAATTTTTGATGTCTTTATTCTAACACATCAAATTGTCTAATGTGTGACAAAAGCGTATATTTTTAGCCAAAAATCCCCAAAAACACCCCAAAAGATTAGTAATATTGTAAATAATTATAACGGGTAATTTTCTGGTAATAATTTGGTTATTTTTTCAATAAAATTGATGAATCTTAAAATCTATAATATTTAGTTGTAATCATTACAAATTATGCTAAACTTTCAAAAATGAAACAACATCCAAGGAACACACATGTCGATTAAAGTATTGGTGGTCGATGATCACGATTTAGTGCGCATGGGTATTGCGCGAATGCTTGATGATGACGCTCAGATCGAAGTGATCGCCGAAGCTGACAATGGCGATGCCGCGGTTCAACTTGCAAGACAGCATCGCCCCGATGTTGTACTACTGGATGTCAATATGCCAAATGTGGGCGGCGTTGAGGCAACTCGCCGCATCAAGCAAATCGATCAGAACATCAAAGTGCTCGCCGTGTCCAGCCTATCAGCACAGCCCTACCCTTCGATGCTACTAAAGGCAGGGGTCAATGGATACATCACCAAAGGCACGCCACTCGACGAGATGATTCGCGCCATCAAGAAGGTGCATGGTGGCGGTAAGTACTTTAGCCACGATGTCGCCGAACAGCTGGCAGATACCGTACTTGGCGAACAGGCGGAATCACCTTTTGATGCGCTGTCTGAACGCGAAAAACAAGTTGCGATGATGGTTGTGAATTGCCAAAGCGCCCAAGAGATTGCCGATCAGCTGTTCGTTAGCGTCAAGACCGTGAACACCTATCGTTATCGCATTTTTGAGAAATTAGGTGTTAATAGCGACGTCAAACTCACACACCTTGCTATTAGACACGGGCTCATTGAAGCCAATTAACCAACCGAATCACCGAAATAAAACAAAAGCCACAATTCGTGGCTTTTGTTTATTCATATCAACTATAATGGGCTGGCTGCTCATCATAGACGTGGGCATGCCATGCATTCATTTGACGTTGCATGACAGTAGCGATGGCGGCATGAATCATGTTTTGACCGACATTCTGAATCTCATCTTTGCCAATCATCGCCTTCACTTGCTCTGAGAATTGAATGGTTACCATCGGCTCATCTTCATTACCCACTTCTTGCAATGTCAGCACACCATCTTCACGCTCAACGAATTCTAATATTGCCTCTTTTATCATCATCTCACCATCGACTCGCTCCTTGATAAGGCTTTTTGCGATGGGTTTTTTGTTGGTGGTAGATGATGACAAGTTAGCAACTGTACTATTAGCCTCATCATCGGCGACTTCTGGCTTGACTACCTTTCTTGGGCGACCTCGACGACGTTTAGGTGGATCTTGATCGCTTGATTCTGCAGCCAAACCATCTGCAGACTCACTTGAGGCATCGCTAGACTTCGTGATTCTTTTTCGTGATTTTTTTGGCGCAGGCTGTTGAACATCATCAGAATAATCTTGATGGGCACCTTCATCCTGATTTTTTGCGCCAGCAGCCTTGTTTTCTTGATGTAATTTTTTTTGAAGTTCTTCTTCAATAATGGCCTCAGCCTCTTCTATCAGACGCTTAATCAATTCATCATCAGCTTTATCAAACATCAACCACTCCAAAATTTTGCAATTATAACTATAATAGAGACAATGGCAAAATTTTCAAGTCTCAACGCCAATAGCGAAGCTTTGCCATCATGAATAAAAACGAGACAAACATACCAAGATAATACGCCATCTTAAGGTCAAAACTGCGATCGCGGTATTTGATGGGTGCTGCGACCAAGGCAGTAAAGGCAGGGATGAGAATCAGACAGATGACCCAATTTTCAAACACATGCAGCCAACCTTGCAGGCGATCACCTTCGCCTAAGCGAAAACCTGACAACCCGATCAGCATCACTAAGACAATCAAGGTTAAGATTAAGCCTTTTGGGATGTCTTTGGGCACGATTCTATCAGGAATGAGACGACCTAACATTAGCTATACACTCCCATGATGGATAACATGGCGACCGTGGACAACAGCCAGCCCAACGTCCACGCATTACGCGGATGAATGGTAGCCTTACCCATTTTGTTTAGTGCTACGCTACCAAGCCAAATCAATGCCGGCATGACAAATAAGAAAAATGGCACAACCTTCATCGCATGACTCAGCACGTCATTCACATCATCGCCCGCCATCAGACGAAAGCCGTACCCTGCCAAGCTTAGTACAAGCGATGCGATGAACAAAGAGATGGTAACGCCCAACGGGATGACGCTTTTAGGTGCAATGTTGGCATCTCTTGAATTGTGTTTATCGCTCATTAGATTACCTTTGTCCGCACTAAGGCAAGTTCTGCGCGCATCTGATCGATGACGGTCTTATAATCAGGCTTATTAAAAATCGCCGATCCTGCCACAAACATGTCCACGCCCGCCTCTGCGATTGCGCGGATGTTATCAGGATTGACGCCACCGTCAATCTCTAGGCGAATGTCAAGCCCACGCTCATCGATCATCTTGCGAACTGCGCGCACTTTATCAAGCGTGCCATCAATGAATTTCTGACCACCAAAACCAGGATTGACACTCATGATAAGAATCTGATCAAGTTTATCGATGGTATAATCCAAGTAATGCAGTGGCGTGGCAGGGTTGAAAACAAGTCCGCATTTGACACCATTGTCCTTGATAAGCTGTAGGCTACGGTCAATATGCTCGCTTGCCTCTGGGTGGAACGTGATAATATCCGCCCCTGCCTTGATAAATTCTTCAATCATTCTATCGACAGGCTTTACCATAAGATGCACATCAATGGGAGCGGTAATGCCATAGTCTTTTAAGGCACGGCAGACCATCGCCCCGAAGGTCAAATTTGGCACATAGTGGTTATCCATGACATCAAAATGCACCACGTCCGCCCCTGCGCTTAGCACGGCTGCGGTATCTTCACCAAGCCTAGCGAAGTCAGCAGATAGGATAGATGGCGCGATCAGAAATTGTTTTTCGGGTAGGATTTTCATATTGGATAATAAAGTTAAAATTTGGGCTTATGATAGCAGATTTTTGCTTATTTTAAAAATAAAAAAACAAGCCAAAACACCTGCTTTGGCTTGTCTTAAACATTTTGCCATGATTATTTTTGCTGATAGGCTAGCTTCACACCTGCGATAAAGCCATCATTATCATCAAATTCACCCACTTTTACACCATTAGGCAACTGAGCGGTAGCATCGCCAAATTTCAGGTATTTGCCACCCACCGATACTGACCATTCTGGAGTAACGTTATATTTTGCACCCAAACCTAGGCTGTAATAACCTTTGATGGGTCCAAGCGTACTGACAGGATTGCCTGCTCCACTGTCATAGCCGACACTGCCTGATACAGCCAGTTTATCACTAACCTTTTTGCCCAAACCAACTTCGGCTGACCATTGGTCTTTGTCATAACCCACGATGGGTAATGGCACGTTGTTATTTCCTAGGGCGGTTACGTTGCCATACTGTGGTGGACGAATATCAAAGTCAGACCATGGTACATAGCGTACTTTGGCAGTTAGGAGCGTGGTTGGGTTGATGCCAGTTTGAAAATCTAGGTTCCAGGACTCAGGTAGTGTTACTTTAAAGTTTTGAGAGCCTGCATAGGTTGTGGCAGGCACCACTTCGGCAATAGAACGCTCGTGGTCAATCTCAGAGCGGTAGGTCAAGGCAGCTTTTAGGGCAATCTCAGGCTTATGATAAGCAACACCAGCGACCCAGCCATAACCCATGTCCGCTCCGATGTTGGCATCATAGCCTGTCATCGGTCCATAAGCGGTGCCACGCAAATGCACTTCACCAGTCAGGCGTTGCATCTGCGGACCGCCATAGATTTGGAAGTTTTTCTTTTCACCCAATTTGGCACCAAGTAGCAATGTGGCGTTTTGGGTGCGGATTTCTACGTTGGTACCCTCACCTTGCTGTGCCTCAGCAGTAGATGCAACATTTAATGCACTGCCCAAGCTACGAGCAGTAGTTACAGTGCTAGCAAGTTGTGCTTGTAAGGCGGTGATGTCACCACCAGCTGCCGCTGTTTGTGCAATGGCTGCTTGTAGCTGAGCAATGCCTGCTTGTGCTTGTGACAGTCCTGCTTGGGCGGTTGCCACATTAGGGGCAAGCCCGCCAGTTAAGGCATTAACTGTTGTATCCGCCCCTTGGCTGACAAAGTTATTACTCCCACCATACTGTACCGCTGCACCCCATGGCTCATCATAGAGTACGCCCACGCTAAACGTGTCATTAATGTCCGCTTTCACACCAAAGCGAGCAAAGTCATAGGCTTCGGCGATGTCAGAGATTGAGTTGCCAGATGTATCCTTACCCGAGATGTCCGCATCAATATAGGTGTAGACCACTTCGCCATAAGTTCCATCTTGTAAAAATGCCGTGACGTCCTGACCTGAGCGATCAAGACCTGCCGCATGCGCCGAGCCAATTGCACCGATAGAAGCGACTGCAATGGCAAGCGTTGTATAATTAAATTTAGACATCATCATTCTCCAAGTTTGTCCTTGTTGTGGGTTTTATTCACCAACCCGTTGATACGCAAGACATCATCCTAGACATAAAGTGTAACAACTTGCGTTTGTACATATTAAAACAAATTTTACTGCAACACAAGAGATAAACTTAAGTAATTTCATTGCAATTTGTATTTTACTTATCGGCAATTTTTGTTAATAATGCGGTGGTCTGTCCGCCAGTAAATCAAACGGAGCAATGCCGTCATCATCACGACTTTCTAAGAATTTATACAATAGTTTTAATTGGTCTTGTAAGTCTTTTAACGCTCTGTCCTGCTGGGCGATGACGTCATTTAGCGTATCTACCGTATTTTCAAGATAGGCGATTTTGATTTGCAAATCGGTAATGTCAGCGTGGGCGTCGGTCATTTTATTTTCCCCTTTAAGGTGTAAAATTTGCTATAATTTACGCATTTTATCATTGAAAGCAAGTTATGGCACTTATTCATCTAAAAAATATCTCCCTTGCCTTTGGCGTTGCTCCTGTCTTAGACCACGTTAATTTTAGCCTTGATACGGGCGAGCGGGTGTGTCTCATCGGACGAAATGGCGAAGGCAAATCCACACTCTTTAAGCTCATTGACGGCACGCAAGCCCCTGATGACGGCGAGATTATCATTGCAGACGGCTTGCGTGTTGCCATGCTTGCCCAAGACGTGCCAAACGATGATGGCACCTTGCTTGACATTGTCATGAATGGCGATGAAAAAGTGGCAACCCTGCTTCGCCAATACCACGACCTATCGGACAAATGTGGGGCAGGCGACATGACCGCTTGCGAGCGTATGACGGACGTACAGCATGAGATTGACGCTTTGCATGGTTGGGATTTGGAGCGAAACGCTCGCACCTTGCTTGACAACATGGGGCTAAACCCCACCGACCGCCTTGCCGACCTATCGGGCGGACGAAAAAGACGGGTTTTGCTTGCTCGGGCGTTGGTGGTTAAGCCTGATGTGTTGCTACTTGATGAGCCGACCAACCATTTGGACGTAGAGAGCATTGACTGGCTAGAAAATTACCTGCTCGGGCAAAATTTGACCGTGCTATTTATCACGCACGATCGCAAATTCGTGGATAATCTTGCCACTCGCATTGTGGAGCTAGACCGTGGCAAACTCTCAACTTATGACGTAACCCAAGGGGTCAAGGGTTATGCTCGCTACCAAGAGTTAAAGGAATTGGAGCTTGCCAGCGAACAAAAATCCTTTGAAGAATTTGACAAAAAACTTGCCCAAGAAGAAGTGTGGATTCGCCAAGGCATTAAGGCAAGGCGTACTCGCAACGAAGGGCGTGTGCGTGCATTAAAGGCACTTCGTGAAGAGCGAAAACAACGCCGTGATGTGGCGGGCAGTGTCTCACTGACCCAAAACGTATCCGAAAAATCAGGAAAAATCGTCTGTGAAGTCAAGGACTTAAGCCTGCAATATGACGGCAAAACACTGGTAAAAAACTTCTCAACCCTGCTCATGCGTGGCGATAAAGTCGGTATCATCGGTAATAATGGCGTAGGTAAAACCACCCTAATCCGCACCGTGCTTGGGCTTGATGATTCTGCCAAAGTGGGCGGTACGGTCAAGCTCGGCACGAACTTAAACATCGCCTTTTTTGACCAATTAAAAGACCAATTAGACTTTGATAAATCCGTTGCCGAAAACGTGTCGGAAGGCTCGGACTATGTGGACGTGGGTGGAAGACGGACGCACATTTTGGGATATTTGCAGGACTTTTTGTTCACACCAAACCGTGCCAGAACGCCTGTCAAAGCCCTATCAGGGGGCGAAAAAGCCCGTGTTCTGCTTGCCAAAAACTTGCTAAAACCTGCCAACGTACTGGTGCTTGATGAGCCAACCAACGACCTTGACATGGCAACGCTGGAACTTCTGGAAGAGTTTGTCGCAGGCTTTGACGGCACGATTTTGCTCATCAGCCACGACCGCACCTTTATGGACAACGTGGTAACGCAGACGTGGGTATTTGGCACGGACAAGGACGGTCATGGCGTGATTGATGAATATGTGGGCGGTTATCAAGATTATCTGACCCAAAAAGCACGGAGTGAACCGACCAAACCCAAAGCGGATAAAGTTGAAAAATCAGAAACAGTCAAAGCTGACAAGCCAAAATCTGACACGCCCAAAGCTGAACAAAAACGCAAACTCTCCTATAAAGAACAGCGTGAATTAGAAAGCCTACCCAACGAAATCGCCGAACTTGAAAGCGAACAAAGCGAGCTAAATGACAAACTGGCGGACGGTTCGCTATTCGTTAGCGATTTGGCATTAGCGACCCAATATAGCGAACGGCTTGGGGAGATTGATGAACTGCTTATGGAGAAATTGGAGCGTTGGGACGAATTGGAAAATTTGGTAAAATAAAGACAGGCAAAAACAATGAGCAATAAAAACTGCTGTGGGGGCAATTGCCACACCGACAACGACAAGAACCAAGCCCCACAATTTGACATCAAAAAAATGCCCGATTTGACCGCCACGCACAAACAAACGAGCATGGCGGACAAAGCTCCATTTCAATGGAAATTTTTATTGCCAAAATATTGGGGAATTTGGTTTGCCTTGATGATATTTTTACCGCTTATTTATTTGCCACTTCGTATCCAATTTTGGCTTGGCAGAAAAATTGGCGAATTGGCATATATGTTAATAAAAAGACGGGTAAAAGATACGCTTACCAATCTAACTTTGGCGTTCCCTGATAAATCAGATGATGAAAAATTGCTAATCGCCAAACAGGTTTTTGTCAATCAAGGTATTGGTATTTTTGAAACGCTAAACGCATGGTTTCGCCCCAATGTCTTTAAACGCACGTTTAGCATTTCAGGATTACAGCATTTGATTACCACCCAAAAAGAAAATAAAGCGGTGATATTATTGGGCGGGCATTTTACGACATTAGATTTGGGTGGGCGGTTATGTACTCAGTTTTTCCCTGCTGATTGCATGTACCGCAAACAAAATAATCCACTTTTGGAATGGTTTATATATAATGGTCGCCGTCATATTTTTGATGAGCAGATTAACAGCCGTGATATGAAAAAACTCATCAGTCGGATTAAAGACGGTAAAGTCATCTGGTATAGCCCTGACCAAGATTTTGGCTTGGAGCATGGCGTTATGGCGACATTTTTTGGCGTGCCGTCTGCAACCATTACCGCCCAAAGACGATTTGCTGGTATGAATAAAAAAAATCCGCCTGTTTTTATTGCCTTTGATATGATTCGCCAGACGCCTGACAATATCCCCAAAGGCAAACGTCCGCATTATCATATTAGCCTATCGCCTGTCATTGATAATTATCCTAGCGATGATGAGGTGGCGGACGCCCAGCGTATTAACGACATCATGGAGCATAGTATCAAAAAAGACATTGCCCAATGGATGTGGTTTCATCGGCGGTTTAAAACGCAGGCGGACGGGACAAATTATTATCAATAAACTAAAAAGCGGATAAATTTCATCCGCTTTTTCTTTAGTGCGTCAATAAAAAATCCGCCACTTCTGATAAGCCTGCTCTTTCATGCGCCTTAAATGGCAGCCTTTTTTGACTAATGCTCCATCCATGACCATCAGATACCGCCAAGACATCCAGATCCATAGAGACGGCATTTCGATCATCTGTACGCCCGCACAGCCTCTCGATGGCTTTTAATTTATGGCAGATAACACCCATCGAGCAGGGTTCATCCAGCTTAAGATGTACGCAAGCGTTATGATAGATGGCCTGCGTCCTGCCTGTAAAATCCCGACCGACGACCATTGATGAGTGGCACACATCACCGAGCTTTATAAGCTCAGCTTTGGCGATGCTAAAGGCATGCTCACTATCAGCATTACTGCCAAGCGCGATCACCAGGCTTCGCACCATCAATTCATCACTTAAGTCGCCAATCGTATTATCCATGGTGATTATTTGTTACGCGTAATGCTAACACCAACGCTATTGGCTTGCTTGATGGCATTGGGCTTATGGATGGTGAGCGTAATGCTATGACAGGGATAATGATCTAGGATATAGCGACAGATACTCTCCGCCAGCGACTCTAATAGCTTTGCCTTCATCTCATGGCAAATTCGCTCAATGTCTTCGCAGACGGTTTTATAATTCACAGCATGCGCGACGTCATCTGTGGCAGCCGCTTGGCTGATGTCACAGCTAATTTTGGCATCGATGATTAGGCTTTGCCTGATTGCCTGCTCCCAATCGTACACCCCAACGACCGTATCAATTTTTAATCCCTGCACAAAGACAACGTCACTCATCACATTTCCTTTAATTAATTTAAGATTTTCTATATCTAACCATGTCCACGCTAAATATCAAAAGCCCAAGCCAAATCAAACCAAAGATAGCCAAACGTTTGACATCAATCGGTTCATGATAATAAAACACCGCAATGATAAAGACAATACTAGGCGTCAAATAACCCAAAAATGATAAGGTGTTAAAACTCACGAGTTTGGTTGATTGATTATACAATAATAGCGGAATCAGCGTAATTGGGCCTGCCAAAGCAAGCAGCCAAATACTGCTTGATAGCCAAAATGCCACATTGGAGCTGACAACACTTGCACTAACAAGCCAAATCAGACATAAAGGCAATAATAAAGCCGTCTCAATAAACAAACCATCTATGGCATTAAATGGCGTTTGGCGTTGCAACACCCCATAAAAGGCAAAGGACAGTGCAAGCAGTAAGCTTACCCACGGCACACCGCCAAACAGCACCACCTGAATGCCAACGGCAAGCACAGCAAGGGCGACAGCGATTTTTTGTAATGGTCTTAATCGTTCTTTAAAAATAAACAACGATAAGCTCACGCCCATTAGGGGGTTGATAAAATAACCAAGGCTCGCTTCAAGCACCCTATCATTTGCCACCGCCCACACATAGGTCAGCCAATTTGTGCCAATCAGTAGAGCCGATACAAAGGTCAAGCCAAGCCATTTGGGATTTTGGCGGATTTGGCTAAGCCAAGCTGTTCGCTTACCAATGATAATGACAAGGCTTAGTACCGCGAAAGTCCATACCACCCGATGCACGATGACTTCAACGGCATGATAGCCGTCTAACAGCTTAAAATAAAAGGGAAAATTACCCCACATCAAAAACGCCAAAAGAGCCGTCATTAGCCCTTTTGGGGTGGCTTGAATGCCTGTATTTGCCATTAGCTAACCGCGATGTTTAAGCCTACTTCATTGGCAAGTTCAGCAAAATTCGGGAAACTTGTCGCTACTGTTTCTGTGCCTTGGATGATAATATCGTCCGATGCGCGTACACTTGCCACCGCAAAACTCATGGCGATACGATGGTCGTGATGACTTTGGATCTCGCCACCGCCAAAGACAGCATTGCGTTCACTGCCAGTCATCGGCTCACCCTTACCTTGTATGATGATGCCATCATCCAGTACGGTGCAGTCAATACCTAGAGCGCTTAGACCATCAGCCATGACCTGAATGCGATCAGATTCTTTAACTCGGAGTTCTTTAGCTCCTGTTAACTTGGTCGTACCGATCGCGCAGCTGGCAGCGACGAACAACACAGGAAATTCATCAATCGCAAGTGGCACCAGATATTCAGGGATATCAATGCCTTTTAGTTCAGATGGCTTAACCGTGATATCAGCGATCGGCTCACCGCCAACCACAGTCTCATTAGACACGGAGATATCAGCACCCATTAGGCGTAGAATATCGATTAAGCCCGTACGCGTTGGGTTCATGCCGACCTTGCGAATTGTTAAACCATTGCCACCGCCAATTGCGCCAAGCACCATAAAGAATGCGGCGCTAGAGATGTCAGCAGGCACGACAATATCTGTCGCTGTTAGACGCCCACCACCTGTGATAGAGATTGAATTACCATCTTTTTTGATTGGATAACCAAAAGCTTTCAGCATGCGCTCTGTATGATCACGGCTGACTTCTGGCTCTGTGATGGTGGTCGTGCCATTCGCCCATAGGCTGGCCAAGATTAGACAAGACTTAATCTGAGCAGATGCCACAGGCAGCGTATAATCTATAGCAGACAGCTTTTGACCACCGGTAATAGAGATTGGTGCAGTGCCTTTTTCGCCCGTGGTCTGAATCGCTGCACCCATGCTTCTTAGGGGTGTCGCCACACGCTCCATCGGACGTTTTGATAGGCTGACATCACCTGTCATCACACTATCAAAAGCCTGTGCAGACAGAATCCCTGCAAGCAGGCGCATACTTGTGCCAGAATTCCCCATGTATAAGGCATCTTGCGGCGCACTTAGGCCGTCCACACCGACACCATGGATGGTAACTTTATCACCATCTCGCTCGATTTTTACACCCATATCCTTAAAGGCTTGTAAGGTCGCCAAAGCATCTTCACCCTCTAAGAATCCACTGACATGAGTCACCCCATCCGCCAATGAACCCAGCATAATAGAACGGTGAGAGATGGATTTATCGCCGGCAACCGTGATTGTTCCGTTGATATGGCGACTTGGGCGAATGTGATAAGACTGGCTTGTCATGTCATTTTCCTGTATGGTTGAATCGTTATGTTTGTTTTGACCTGCTTGGCTGATTTGACTTTGGGCAAGCATGTGACCAAAGTGACGGCGTGCATGGCGAGCGGCGGTCAGCCATGCTATCAATGTCTCAGAATCGCCCTGCTCGATCAGCTTGCGAAAATCCTGCAAGTTTTTTTCGTAATCATCAAGTGACTTTAGCAAGGCATCCTTATTATCCATAAAAATATCATGCCACATGATAGGACTACTTGCTGAAATACGGCTAAAATCCCTAAAACCGCCCGCTGCATACCTAAAGATGTCCAAATTATCATCGTGGCTGGCAAGCTGATGGGTCAGATTAAAGGATAATAAATGTGGTAGGTGGCTCGTATAAGCCAAGATCTCATCGTGTCTTTGGCTGGTCATGATGATGACATTCGCCCCGATCGCTTCCCACAGAGCTTTGATTTTTTGGATAAAGCGGTTCTGGGCAGTGGATGGATTATCATCACAGATAATAAACTGTCGTCCAACGAATAATCTGGCATTACGCGCAGTGACGCCTGAATTCTCTGCACCCGCGATGGGATGCGATAACACAAGGTTCAAAAAATCAGTTGGCTGATCCACATTCTTGCATGCTTCTAGCACTGCCTTATAGATGCTGCCTTTCGTGCTTGCCACATCTGTGATGATGGCATCATCAGCGATCAGCCCAGCCATCTTAGCATGAGCAAGCTCGTTGATGATTTGTGCAGTCGCCTTAGTTGGTGCTGCGATGATAAACAAATCAACATCATCACGGCACACATCCGCCACACTCGACCCGATCTCATCAATCAGCCCGATACGCTTAGCAAAATCAAGCCCATCAAGATTATGATCGGTAGCGATGACATGGTAGCACAGCCCTCTATCGCGCATGGCACTGATGATGCTCGCGCCAATCAGCCCAAGCCCGATAATGGCGACTTTTTGGAACATAATCATGTTTTATTCATTCGT
Organism: Moraxella sp.; assembly: GCF_024227015.1. Classification (GTDB taxonomy): domain Bacteria; phylum Pseudomonadota; class Gammaproteobacteria; order Pseudomonadales; family Moraxellaceae; genus Moraxella. The sequence goes on along the minus strand of NZ_JAAELD010000022.1, from coordinate 1,742 downwards.
AAGTTACAATTTATCAGACTCGATCTCTATCAAGTCTGATTGATGAGGATTACAAAACCGCCTTAGGATATGACCCCAACACTCGCACGTCTTTGGCGATTTTGGCAATGTCATCAATGGCGTTTTTGACGTTGTCATCAGCGATATGCCCTGTCATGTCAATAAAGAACACATACGCCCATTTGTTCGGACGCTCGGGGCGGGTCTCAATGCTCGTCATGGATACGCCATGTTTTTTTAGGGGTTCTAGTAGCTCAATCAACGCACCCGCACGGTCTGGGCTTGACACGACTATGGACGTTTTGTCTTGACCGCTTGGGGCGACCGACTCATGCCCGATGATAAGAAAGCGAGTGGTGTTGTTGGGGTTGTCCTCAATGTTTTCGTACAGTTTGTGCAAGCCGTATTCTGCCACTGCCACATCGCCTGCAATGGCTGCCGAATGCCATTCGTTTTGTAGGCGTTTTGCCGCCTCGCCATTGCTGGATACCGCCACACGCTCCACATTGGGGAAATTGACATCAAGCCAATGACGGCACTGAGCAAGCGACTGCTGGTGCGAATAAATGCGACTTAGGCTATCTACTTTGGTGTGTTCTGCCACCAAAAAGTTATGATGAATGGGCAACTCCACCTCACCGATGATTTTTAGGCTTGACCCCAAAAAGGCGTCCAACGTATGATTGACCACGCCCTCAGACGAGTTCTCCACAGGCACCACGCCATACATGGCAGAGCCTGCCTCCACTTCACGAAACACATCGGTAATCGTGGCAAGCGGTACGGTCGTCGCTGCCTTGCCAAAATGTTTTAGAGCGGCGGCGTGGGTGAATGTGCCAACAGGCCCCAAAAAGGCGACCTTTTGCGGGGCTTCAAGCTCCAAACACACCGACATAATCTCACGGAACAAGCGTGCCATTTTCTCGCCCGACAAGGGACCTGTGTTGCGAGCCATGACCGCTTTTAGCACTTGGGCTTCACGTTCGGGGCGATAAAAAATGGGATGATCTTCATGGTTCTTTTTGGCAATGGCAACCTGTTGGGCGATGCCTGCTCTCTCGTTGATAAGTCGTTGAATTTGCTCATCAATGCTGTCAATTTTGCCACGCAAGTCGCCGATTTGGTTGGTGTCTAGGTTCGTCGCCTGATTATCGCTCATACATTTAACCTTTTATACTTAAATTACTAAAATACCGTTAATAATACCATGATTTTGAACAATTGTTACCGACTTGCGCACACTTTTTTGATAATTTTTATAAAATTTCTATTTAGATTACGGCATTTTATGATATTGTCATGAAACTTGCGCAAATCGCTGGTAAAATCGCCGAAAATATGCTAATTTCACGCCATTATCTGATAATTATTTAGGAAAACTCATGGCCCAAAATAGCCTAACCGAACTTGCCAAACACACCACCATCGTTGCAGATACTGGCGACCTATCCGCCATCGCTCGACTAAGACCGCAGGACGCCACGACCAACCCAAGCCTAATCACCGCCGCCCTGTTGAGTGGTGAGCATGACGACCTTATCGACCAAGTCAAAGGGCAAGATGTCGATATCGCCATCGATCATCTGACGGTCGCCCTCGGCAAAAAAATCAGTGAACTGAATATGATTTCTGATGATGAAAAAAAGAAACTCCTGGTGGATTTTAACCCGGCCGCCTCAGATTATCCCAGCTCTATGACTATTGCTCAATTATTTGAAAAACAGGCGGCACTGACACCCGGC
>NZ_JAAELD010000021.1 GCF_024227015.1 Moraxella sp. | reverse complement strand
GGTTGATCAAAGCTTTGTGTCGGTGAGCTTGGATACTTGTTGAGCGGTTAAAACCGTTACCGCCTGCCCGACCTGCTTTATGAAAATCAAGCGGAGCTTTGAATTTATCGATTCAATTGCCATGACAGTTTCTTGAATCGCCTTATAATCAGGTTGCCCCATCGCGGTAAATTCCCACAGGCGTTGTTCGTGGGAATCCCGCTCTGAAATTATGGTGTTTTGCTGGCTTTGCCATTGCGATTGAATGGCTTTAAGTTGATCAATTTGATTTTTGGTTAAGCCAAGATGCGCAGAGTGGTCTAAAAAAAACTCGCTTTCACCAATGTGGTAGAGATGAGGCACATTAACGTAGCCGGGAAGGCTAGTTTCAGTGTTGGTGGTTCCAGGCGCCTGATCTTTAGGTGGTTGTCCCATCATGGACATGTTTTTCATGCCCATTTTGCACATCATGCCCTTACACTTACCCATCATCATTTTATCTTTCTGCATGCCTTGCATAGACATAGGCGCAGACATATCCATTTTCATGCCTTTACCCATGCCCATGCCCATGCCTTTACCCATATCCATCTTGTTGGAGGATTGCATATTGGAATCTGTCTGCTGAGCCGTTGAG
>NZ_JAAELD010000020.1 GCF_024227015.1 Moraxella sp. | reverse complement strand
TTTATTGGACGGATGCCAGATTGATCAGTGATAACCCCATGCGCGTGGATGAGGAGTGGGAGGATACCGTCACGTCTCAGATTGCGCCTTATTTTCAAAAGGCTAATAGCACCTTGACTATTGTTTCGCCTTATTTTGTGCCGACTGATGGCGGCGTGGTGCTGTTTAATAACATCGCCAGAGGTACCGATGTTAAGATTCTTACCAATTCGCTCGCTGCCAACGATGTCGCTGCCGTGCATAGTGGCTACGCCAAATACCGAAAGCCGTTATTAAATGGCAACGTCGGTCTGTACGAACTTAAAACCGAAGCCGTGCCACTCATCCAAAAGAAAAACCAAGGCTTGGGTGGTAGCTACAGAGGCGGTAGTGGATCCAGCCTTCATGCTAAGACTTTTATTGTGGATGAGCGTTATCTATTCGTCGGCTCGTACAATCTCGATCCGCGTTCTGCGATACACAACACTGAGATGGGGATTATTTTTGATGTGCCAGAGATGGCAGCCATCGCGGAGCGTCAGATTCGTGCGCGCTTGCCCGACATGGCATATCAGCTAAAGCTTGAGCAGGATAAGCTTGCTTGGCATAGCCAAGACGATGATGGTACTCACACTGTTTATTACCAAGATCCTGATACCAAGTGGCACAAGAGGTTTGCTGTGTGGCTCATGTCGTGGCTGCCGATTGAGTCGCTGCTTTGATTGATGGCAATATCTTAGAGTCAAAGATGAGCGATATCAAGAACGGCGCCCAAAATAAGCACGTTAATTTTATGGCAAAAACCTTTGTCAATGCCATAAAAAAGTGCTACACTAAGATGATTTTGTGATTTTTGAAATGGTTTTGAAGTTGCAAAATTACCAAAATTTTACTTCTGTATAAGGATAATATCATGAGCAAACAACCTGTCCGTGTCGCGGTAACTGGTGCCGCTGGTCAAATCGGTTATAGCCTACTGTTCCGTATTGCTTCAGGCGAGATGCTTGGCAAAGATCAACCTGTCATTCTACAACTACTAGAAATCCCGAACGAAAAAGCACAACAAGCTCTACAAGGCGTTATCATGGAGCTAGATGACTGCGCATTCCCATTGCTTCAAGACGTGATCGGTACTGACGATCCTAATGTGGCATTCAAAGATGCAGACTATGCCCTATTGGTAGGTGCGCGTCCTCGTGGTCCTGGCATGGAGCGTGCTGACCTACTTCAAGAAAACGCAAAAATCTTCACCGTTCAAGGTAAAGCACTAAACGACGTAGCTAGCCGTGACGTTAAAGTATTGGTGGTAGGTAACCCTGCAAACACCAACGCATAC
>NZ_JAAELD010000019.1 GCF_024227015.1 Moraxella sp. | reverse complement strand
TTAGGTTGGGTCATTTGACTCAAAGCATTAATGATTGGGGTGCTGTACCTGTGTCGTGCACCGCCATTTGGCCCTGCTTGAGTTCTAATTTGGCGCTTTGCGTGCCGTCTTTTTCTTGTATCATCAGTAGGTACTCGTCTGTTTCTTCGCTTAACAGCCATGGACGGCGATTGTCCGCATCGCCTGTTAAGGTGACGATGATGGATTTGGTCTTTAGGCGTACCATGGGCGGTTTGTGCTGATAGCCTGCGTGCTCAAGGTCAATGATTTCATGGGCGATGGCATTGGCTTGCTCACGCAAAGGTGCGACAAAACGGCAAGCACGCCCCCCAATGGCAATGCAGTCGCCAATGGCAAAAATGTGTGGATCGGAAGTCTTGAGCGTGCGCTCATCCACACTAATACCTTGGATGCTGTGCACCACACCTGCACGCTTAGGCAAGCGTTCATCCAAAGCCAGTCCTGTGCTTGCCACCACTTCATCAACGACAAGCGTTGTACCGTTATCTAGGGTTAGCTTATAGCCGCCATTGCTATTGAGTCGGGTTAGCTGTGTGACATTACTATCAGCCAGATAATTTATGCCTGTGCTGATAAGGGCATCTCTTAGACGTGCGCCTGCTCTTTTGGGTAAAATCTCGGCCAAAGGCAAGCTGCTACGGTTAATCAGCGTCACCTTGTGCCCTGCTCTGATAATGTCTTCGGCAACTTCCACGCCAATCATACCAGCGCCAATCACTGCAATGTGCTGTGCTGTTCTGCTTGCCAATCTGCTTTGCAACTTAGCAAACATATCAATATGATTGATACGCCACACACAATCAGGCGGTAGACATGCTGGCAAAGTGGGTGTCGCCCCCAATGCTAAAATCAGCTTTTGATAATAAAAGTTGCCACGGGTGGTACGGATTTGGCGTTTTTTGGCATCAATATGAATGACAAAGGTCTGCGCTACCAAGCCAATGTTTAGCTTTTTGCTTAGCTCCTTGGCGGATTTGGTAATGAGTGTTTCAGGAGTCTTGTTTTGGCTGATGGCAATGGACAGCTGGGGCTTCATATAGCGGTCACCACTGTCCGCAGTGATGAGCATGATGGGGAGCTTGTCATCTAGCTTACGCAAGGCTTCAATGGCTGTCCAGCCTGCCGTACCACCACCAATTACTATCACACCGCCTTCATCGGCAACAGGATTAATCATAGGCTTGGTAATGATGGTATCACGACTGACAAAGGGCTCAAAGTCACGCTTGGTAACACCACACAAGGGGCATTGCCAGTCATCGCTAATGTCCTCAAAGCGAGTGCCTGCAGGCAAACCACCGTCAGGATCGCCTAGACGCTCATCATAAATCCAGCCACAGGCACGGCACAGATACTGTCGCCATGCTCCACGTCCGTCAGTGGGGTTGCCCTCTGCATCCATATTGACAGGGGGGAGATCGGTACTGGTGTGCTCATTCATTGTGGTGCTACCTCAGACAATAACTGATGCGACAGATAACGCAAATGCTTAATCGCAGGTGTGACTATCGCCACAAAATGCGCTTCACGGATACGGCGCTGGGGGCTGGCACTCATCAGATACCCTCTAGCCCCGTGGTGTAGTAGAGCAGCTTGGGTGGCTTTTAGGGACAGCTGTGCCCCTTGCGAGCGTACATCAAGTACATCCAAAAAGAAATCCTTATGCTCATCAAAAGGGGTGCTGGCTAGACGCACCGTCTGACTAAGTAAGTCATCAAGTGCTTCTTGCAGTCCGCCTGCTTGGTCTTCTAGGAACTGATTGACATGTCCAAGCTGTGATTCTACCGCCGTGATGTCATTGATTGCCCCTTGGATAATCCCTGCACCAATGCCCATCTGCATCAGTACAAACGCCCCACGCACGCGTTTAATAAACGGCGTGGCTGGGTCAGCGATGATAGTATCGTTGGGCACAAAATAGTCATTAAGCTCAATTTGCCATGTGCTTGAGCCTTCCATACCACTAAAAGTTGGACAAGCGTTGAGTTGCCATTGTCCTGCACGCTCATCATCAAAGGCAAGCAAAAAGA
>NZ_JAAELD010000018.1 GCF_024227015.1 Moraxella sp. | reverse complement strand
TGTCTTGGTAAGTCAAGGGGAGCTGTGATGTCGGCTGCTAGGATTTTGCCAAGGGACTTACTAAGTGGTACGTTTACCACTTGGCGACTGCTTAGCGGATTGTCGTGATTTGCGTAGTTTGTGGCACGCTGTGTGATGGCGTTTTTTAAGTCATTGACCAATATCATGATAATCCCCTAACCCCGATATACGTTCTCTTCGTTCATTTGTAGCTCAATGCCTGTGATGTTGGCTTCTTGACCCAAGCGGTACAGATAGTCGCATAGGGCGTGATGGAAGGACTGCTGTTTTAGCTGATTTTCTATTGCAGGGTAGGCTTCATCAAAACTTAACGTGCGACCGTCTTTTTTTGCCATGACATCAACAATGTGTATGCCATAGCGACTTTCGATGGGATTGACCCCCACGCCCAAAGGTAGGGCGAACACCGCTTGCTCAAATTCAGGGACGGTTTGCCCTTTGTGTAGTGTACCAAGCTCACCGCCGTCATCTTTGGACGGACAGGCTGAATGCTTGCGTGCCAGTTCAATAAAATCAGCGTCCTTGTTATCGCTGTTTTGTAGCGTGTCGATAAGCTCACTGGCTTTTTGTTTGAGTGTGATACGCTCTTCGCCAGCTTCAGGGGGTGCGGACAGTAGAATATGACGCACCTGCATGATGGGCGTGGTAACAAACTGCGTGGGGTTATTGTCATAATACTGCTGACACGCTGTACGTTCTGGAGTCTTTGGGACGACATTCATCTCAATGAGTTTGGCGATGGCGGCTTCTTCGTCCGCTTGCCATGCGCTGTCGCCAAGCTCTGGACTGCTGTGTACTGCTTGGCGGAGTAGTTCACGCACGGTCAGGGCTTGGGCGGCAAGGTATAGGGCTTCTTCTTGGGAGCTTGCAGGGTGATACTGGGTCTCACGAGCGTTGGCATCTTGGGCGATGGCGACCCCATTGACGCTGATATTTGGTAGGGTTTGGCGACTGGAGGCAATGAGTTTGCTGTGGTCTTTTTTTTCTTCGCTTAGTGCCTGTTTGATAAATTCAGCGTCTGATGATGGCTTGGTTAAGTCATCACTGGTTGGCATGATACGAATGCCGTCATCATCTTCTACCAAGCCAATGGGGGTAAAGGCTTCATGCTCGTGGGCGTGATGACTATGGTGTGTGCCGCCACAGCTACAACTGTCATCAGATGGGGCTGATGATGGCTCACTGATATGTGTTAGCTTGTCGCTTG
>NZ_JAAELD010000017.1 GCF_024227015.1 Moraxella sp. | reverse complement strand
GGTCGGAATCGAACCGGCGTACACGGAGTTGCAGTCCGCTGCATGACCACTCTGCCACCCAGCCATTTTGTGTCTTAATCGCATTGATTAAGTGGACGTTATGATAGCAAATTTTTACAAAAAAGCAAGTGATTTTTTTATAAAAATTTGAATTTTTTATAATTTTAGTCAGACGGCTAAGAATATGGCGATATTTGTGCCTAAAAAATAGACGTTTGTTCACAATTTTAGGTAAAAATCAATCTGTTTTTTTGGATGTGAAGTAAATAAAAAGCTTAAAAAATCAAGCATTTTAAAGTATAATAGTAAAATTTATTAAGTTTTATGGATTTATCAAAACTGTTAGTTTGTTTTTAAATGTCAAATCTAATAGCTTAATAAAATAATTCAAGGTGAATTAAAGGCGTTTATCGATGCCTTTATTCTGCGTGGTTTTAGGGTTTTGCTTTCTTGGATGCTTGCCTGATGATTATTCTTGCAACCATCTAAAAAATCGAATCCGTAAAACCCCATTTTTATAATCCAATAAAACCAAAATAAGGTGCTTATGAAATTAAATTTACGTGCGGCGACCATTGCTGCAGTATTTGCGGGCATGACACTGTTGGCTGCTTGTAATAAATCAGCCCAAGATGAGCAGGCAGCGGCTGCAGCGCAGCAACAAATGCCGCCAACGGTCGTGGATGTTCAGACGGTAACGCTTGGTGCGATTCCTGTGGTGAAGTCTTTCTCAGGTCGTGTGACAGCGGTTGAGACATCTGAAGTGCGCCCGCAGGTGACGGGGATTGTGGATGAAGTATTGTTCCGCGAAGGTGGATTTGTGCGTGCAGGCCAGCCTCTGTACCGTATTAACACAGATAACTATACCAGTGCGATTAATGCAGGTCGTGCAGCGATCGCAAATGCTGAGGCTTCTGCTCAAAATGCACGCGCAGCCCAAGCCCAAGCCCAAGCCAACCTAACTGCGCAGCAAGCAAATTTAGCTCAAGCGCGTGCTGATCTAGCCAGACTACAAGGCTTAGTTGAAGTTGATGCGGTATCAAAACAGTTTTATGATCAGGCGGTGACTGCCGTACGCACGGCTGAGGCGAATGTCGAAGCTGCCAGAGCTACGGTTGCGCAAGCCAAAGCAAGTGTCGGCAGTGCGGACTCTGCGATCAACAGCGCCAAAGCCAGCCTAAGCGCAAGCGAGCTAGACCTAAGCCGTACCATCGTACGCGCACCGATTAGCGGTAAAGTGGGCATCTCAGCAGTAACGAATGGCGCATTGGTGTCAGCCAACCAATCAAACGCTCTGGTAACCATCACACGCACCGATTATGTCTATGTGGACATCAGCCAATCATCGGCAGAGATGCTACGCTTACGTCAGCAGATCGCTGAAGGCAAAGCGAGCCAAGGTGATCCAGAGGTGCAAATCGTCCTAGAAGATGGTGGCACATACCCAATCATCGGACGTCTGGCTCTGTCTGATGCGAGCGTCGATGAAGCGACAGGCGCGGTTAAGCTAAGAGCGGTATTCCCGAACCCTGATGGCGTGCTAATTCCTGGTATGTATGTGAATGCCAACCTTGCGCAGTCTATCATGAACAATGCTGTTTTGCTGCCACAGACTGCCATCACACGTACACCTAAAGGCGAAACACAAGTTTATGTCGTAAATAAAGACAAGAAAATCGAAGTTCGCCCAGTTGAAACTTCAGGCACCTTTAACGGTCAATGGGTGGTCAGCAGCGGACTACAAAATGGCGACCAAGTTGTTGTGATGGGCGGTGCTAAAGTTAAGCCTGACCAAGCAGTAGAAGTGCGTGCACTGCCACCAACGGGCGCAGCAGGCAGTCAAGCGCAAAATGCTCAAGCGCCGCAGCAAGCAGGTCAAAATAGCGTCGTAGCGCCTAAAGAAGAGTCAGGCGCACAGGCGCAAGCTGCTCAAGATACGCCTAAAGCACAGTAGGAGCGGTCATGTCTAAGTATTTTATTGAGCGCCCCATCTTTGCATGGGTGATCGCCATTTTGATCATGCTGGTGGGCATTATCGCTGTTCGCAGCTTGCCCATTGAGCAGTATCCGCAGATTGCGCCGCCGACAGTTTCGGTGAGCGCTGTCTATCCTGGCGCTGATGCCGAGACGGTAGAAAATACCGTAACGCAAGTCATCGAACAGCAGATGAAAGGTCTGGATGGTCTGATGTACATGTCGTCAAGCTCATCAGCGAATGGCTCGGCCTCTGTCACGCTAACCTTTGAAAATGACGTAAATCCTGACACCGCGCAGGTCCAAGTACAAAACAAGCTACAAGCAGCGACCAGCTCACTGCCAGCTGATGTACAACGTCAGGGCGTGACGGTTAATAAGTCTAGCAGTAGCTTCTTGATGGTGGCATCATTCATCTCTGAAGATGGGAGTATGACACAGTCGGACATCGCTGACTATATTAACTCCAACGTGGTGGACAGCCTAAGCCGTGTTAATGGTGTGGGCTCGCTAAACGTATTCGGTTCGCCTTACGCTATGCGTATTTGGCTGGATCCTGCTAAGCTTTCTTCTTATGCGCTAATGCCATCTGATGTCTCAGCTGCGATTCAATCACAAAACGTGCAAGTATCAGCAGGTCAGCTTGCTAACCTACCAACAGATCTCGATCGTCAAGTGATTAACGCGACGGTGAGTGTGCAAAGCTTCCTGCAGACGCCAGAGCAATTCGGTAATATCCTAATTAAATCTGACCCTTCAGGCGCAAAAGTCTACCTGCGTGATGTGGCAGATATTGAGCTGGGCTCAGAAAGCTACGCCGTTAAGACTCTATATAATGGACAACAAGCTGCGGGTATGGGCATCATGCTTGCCTCTGGCGCGAACGCCCTTGAGGTGCGTGAAGCAGTACAGGAGCGTCTTGATGAGTTGTCACAAGGTTTCCCTAAAGGTCTAAAAATCGTCGTGCCTTACGACACCACGCCATTTGTTAAGCTGTCTATTAAGCAAGTTGTTATAACGCTGCTTGAGGCGATTGTGCTGGTGTTTTTGGTTATGTTCCTGTTCTTGCAGAACTGGCGCGCGACCATCATCCCGACACTTGCGGTACCTGTTGTTATTCTGGGTACATTTGCGGTATTATCGCTATTTGGTTTTACCATTAACATCCTAACCATGTTTGCGATGGTGCTTGCCATCGGTCTGCTCGTCGATGATGCGATCGTTGTCGTGGAGAACGTGGAGCGTATCTTAGAAGAAGATCCAAACATCTCAGTCAAAGATGCCACCATCCAATCGATGGGTGAGATCAGTAAAGTTGTTATCGGTATTGCACTGATTCTGTCGGTAGTATTCGTACCGATGATTTTCTTTGGTGGCTCGGCTGGTGTGATTTATCGTCAGTTTGCGGTAACACTGATCACCAGTATGTCATTGTCAGCAGTGATTGCACTTGTCTTTACGCCTGCGCTGTGTGTTACCATTCTAAGACGCCAAGCACACAAAGACATCCATACTCAAAAAGGCTTCTTCGGCTGGTTTAACCGTTTCTTCTTCAAGGCCAGTCGTGGCTATGAGAACTTCGTGGGTAAGACCTTTAATGCCAAGTGGATCTTTGCGATCGTGTATGCTGCAGTTATCGCTGTGATGGCGTTATTGTTCACGCGTCTACCATCATCATTCGTCCCAGAAGAAGACCAAGGCGTCTTAATGACATTGGTTCAGCTGCCTGCGGGTTCGACGCTTGACCAGACCGCAGCAGTTATGGAAAAGGTCGGTGGCTATTTCCGTGAACAAGAGGCAGGCAATGTTGAATCGGTATTTACCATCTCTGGCTTTAGCTTTGGTGCCAGCGGTCAAAATGCCGGTTTGGCTTTCGTTAAGCTAAAAGACTGGAGTGAGCGTACTTCAGATGAAAGCCTTGCCCAATCGATTGCTGGTAGAGCCATGGCGTTGAATGTCATGATTCCAGAAGCGACGTTGGTATATCCGATTGCACCACCTGCGATCCAAGGCTTTGGTAATTCAAGTGGTTTCGACTTACAGCTTCAAGACATTGGTGGCGTGGGTCATGAGAAACTTCTAGAAGCTCGTAACATGCTTTTGGGTATGTCAGCGCAGAATGAAAATGTAGCAGGTGTACGTCCGAACGGTCAAGAAGATGCACCCAAGCTTAAAGTAAACATCAATCAAGAACAAGCTGCTGCCTATAACCTAAATATGGCAACAGTGAATGGCGTTCTAGCTCAAGCCTTTGGTGGTAGCTATGTTAATGACTTCATTGATCGCGGCCGTATCAAAAAAGTATATATGCAGGGCGCGCCCGATAGCCGTGCCACACCTGAAGACATTAACAAGTGGTATGTGCGTAACAGCCAAGGTGAGATGATCAGCTTCGGTGCGTTCTCTAACAGTGAATGGCAATATGGCAGTCCTGGTCTTAACCGTTATAACGGCTTGTCATCACTTAACGTTCAGGGTTCAGCTGCGCCTGGTAAGAGTACGGGCGATGCCATGCTAGCCATGGAGCAGATGATCACTCAGTTGCCTGAGGGTATCGGTTATGAGTGGACAGGTCTGTCACTAGAAGAGCGTAAGACCGGTGGTCAGGCATTGACGCTATATGCGATCTCTATGGTTGTTGTGTTCTTGTGTCTGGCAGCGCTATATGAGAGCTGGTCGGTACCATTCTCGGTGATGTTGGTTATTCCACTGGGTGTTATTGGTGCGGTTATCTTTACCATGCTTCGAGGCTTTGCCAACGACGTCTATCTACAGGTAGGTCTGCTCACGGTAATTGGTCTGTCCGCGAAGAACGCGATTTTGATTATTGAATTTGCCAAAGAGATTCAAGAATCGGGGGCGAGTCTAAAAGATGCGGTCATGCAGGCAGCTCGCATGCGTCTGCGTCCGATTATCATGACATCACTTGCTTTTGGTATCGGTGTTGTGCCTTTGATGATTGCCACAGGTGCAGGTTCAGGTAGCCAAAACGCAGTCGGTACGAGTGTGGTCGGTGGAGTAATCACAGCGACTTTCTTAGGCGTGTTCTTTATCCCGATGTTCTATGTGTGGGTGCGTTCAGTATTCCCATATAAGCCAAAACTTGCCAAACCCGTCGCTGTGCGCGAACACGAGTAAGGAGAATTTATGAAAACAACCAAAACAGTTCGCCTGTTCACACTCTCAGCCCTGGTGCTGGGGGTGTCGGCGTGTAGCACGATTCCAAAATCAGCCCAGACCATGGTCGCTCAGCCGAATTTGGCGGTTGATCAGGCTTACCAAGTGCTTGATCAGCAGACCATCAGTGTGGCAGAAGCGCCAAGTGTGGCATCGATGCGCTGGCAGGATTTCTATGCTGATCCTAAGCTAAAGTCATTGATTGAACTAGGTCTAAATAACAACAAAGACCTACAAAAAGCTGTTCTGGCGATCCAAAGCTCGCGTGCTCAGTATCAGATCACCGAAGCTGACGGCATTCCAAAGCTGGGCGCATCTGGCGGCGCGACTCGTTCAGCATCGCCTGCTGATCGTAACGCCAGCAGCGGCTACAATATCGGTCTTGCCATGTCTAGCTATGAGATTGATTTTTGGGGCAAAGTGGCGAACGCCAAAGATGCTGCGCTTTATAATTACCTAGCAACCAATTCAGCTAAAGACGCGGTGCAGATTTCTCTGATTTCTAATATCGCACAAAGCTACGTCAATCTAAGCTACGCATTGGCTCAGCGTCAGCTTGCTGTTGAGACGTTAAAGACTCGTGAGCACTCACTAGACATCACGAACAAGCGCTTTAAGGCGGGTATTGATGCACGCTCACCCAGCCTGCAGGCAGAAGCGTCACTAGAAGCGGCTAAGTTGGCGATTTATCAAGCTGATACTGGCATTCTACAAGCTCGTAACGCGCTGCAGCTGCTACTTGGTGCGCCAGTTCCAGATGAGCTGATGCCTGACATGGCGGTGGATAATATCACCACTCAGACGCTATTTAGCACAGGTCTTCCAAGTGAGCTACTGTATTATCGTCCTGACATCGTACAAGCAGAGCACGCACTAAAAGCGGCAGGCGCGAATATCAATGTGGCACGTGCTGCCTATTTCCCATCGATTAGCCTGTCGGGTAATTTGGGATTTAGCTCGTCTAGTCTAAGCAATCTCTTGGAATCAAGCGCTTTTGCTTGGTCGGTTGGTCCTTCGATTAATCTGCCAATCTTTGATGCAGGCATTCGCCGCGCCAATTATGAAGTGGCAGAAGTCGCCCAAAAGAGCGCATTAGTCACCTACGAAAAAGCCATCCAAACCGCATTTAAAGAAGTGGGTGATGTGCTGGCAAGTCGTGCTACGCTTGGCAGACAGCTAGAATCCCAATATAAGCTACAGAACAATTATCAACAAACCTATCAAATCGCCCATGCGCGCTTCCGTTCAGGTTTGGATGATTATCTAAGCGTGTTGGATGCGGAGCGTTCATTATTCGCCAATCAGCAAAATATCTTAAACTTAGAATTGCAAAAAATCCTAAGTCAGATTCAGTTGTATCAAGCACTAGGTGGCGGCGCGACGCTAACCGCTGAACAGATCGCCAGCCTACAAAAGCAGCGTGAAGCGATGCGTACGGCTGAGCTTGCGACCAAAGAGCAGCTTACGCCTGTGAACGCGGATGCGGTCGATCCCAGTGTCGAGATCGTACAGCCTGCGCCTGCGACATTGAATGTAATCGAGCCTGCCAATGCTGACGGTGTCTCAACACCTATCAGCATCCATTAATGGTATGATAATAAAAAACGCTCATCGAATGGTGAGCGTTTTTTGTTGGCTATTAAATAAATAATGCTAGACGATTGGCTTTCTACGATAAAATAAAATACCAGGAATGGACAAGCCCAATACTAAGGCAGAAATTACAAATATCGCCTCAAAAAAATAACTCATCATCACGACGAATAGACTCATGTCAAAGCCAAAATAACCAATCTGCACCATGCTGACCATTGCCTTATAGGCGGGAATACCAGGCATGAGGCAGATGACGCTAGGGACGATGAGCGCCTTTGGGGGTAGGCGAAATCTTTGAGCGAACCACACACCTAAGAAACTAGCAAGCATCGAGCCAAAAAAAGTCGCCACCGCCAAATGAATGCCCATATTTACCATGACGCTCTTAGCACCAAAACCAAGCGCAGTCATAACCAGACAATAGATAATATAGCGACTTGGCAGCGTGAACATTAAGCACCAGCCCAGGGTGATGACGCATGATAATAGTATGTCAGAGATTAGCCACATATTATAGTCCCCAGTGCGGTATCTGTAGCAAAATAAGCGCAATCACAATACCTACGCATGCTGATAATGTCAGCATCGTTGCGAACATCCAGCGTCCCACGCCCATATTGATGTATCCTTTTAGCATGTCGGACAGGGCGTTAATGATGGGGAAGCTTGGCACAAGCAAAAGCACGCTGGCAGCGACCGCGATGTCAGCATGATGTCCTAACGCTACGATCTGCGATGAATCCAAAAAATACGCCGTTGCCCCGAGTAACGTCGCCACGAATGCCGTAATAATAACCACTACAAACGGGTTAAAATGATGCGCGGATAAATACACACGCATCCGCATCGCGCAGAAACCTGCCACTAAGGTGATGGCTGAGATGATGAGATTACCGCCATTTAAATAGGCAAAGCAGGCACAGGACAGCCCAACAAATAAGGACATCAGGTTATTGGGATAAGTGGTGCGATTAATGTCATCAAAACGTGATTCGATGTCATCGATGAGTGCGTCATCTTTGGTGGCGGATTCGGCATATAGCACGATTTGCTGGATTTGAACTAGAATGCTGACATTGATGCCTTGATGTACGGTATTGCGGGCGGTGGTGATGCAGCGTCCATTGTATAAGGTGGTTAGGGTCACCGCATTAAATGACAGCGCACATTCAACCCCACCAACCCCAAGCGCCACACCAAGCCGCTTGGTCAGATCGACCACGACTGCTGATTCTCCGCCATACTGCATAAATAGCAGGGCGCAGCGTACACATAGCCTGGTGATGCGCTGCTGCTCTTCGTGAGAGATGTAGGGCAATCGGCGTGGGGTGTTTTCGCTGCTGGGCATGGGTAGAATAAGAGATGTATAAATTTTGACATATTGTAAAGCCAATCATCAAAAAAATCATCACAATTGCACCAAAAATTTCAACAAATAATTGCAAAAGCCTTAAACGGTGCTATAATCACGGGATAGTTTTCACTTTTTGTAAATCCCAAAATATAAGGAATAACTTATGAATATGGCAACCCAACAAGGCAAATTATGGCTTGATGGCGAACTCGTTGATCAGCCTGAAGCGAAAGTTCACGTATTGACGCACAGCTTGCATTATGGTTTGGCGGTGTTCGAAGGTGTGCGTGCGTATGAGACGCCAGACGGTCGCACTGCGATCTTTCGTCTAGTAGAGCACACCGAGCGTCTATTAAATTCTGCTAAGATTTTCCAATTAAACGTGCCTTATAGCCATGCAGAGCTAGCACAAGCCCAAAAAGATGTCGTCCGTCAAAATGGCTTGGCAAGTGCCTACATTCGTCCATTAATCTGGGTGGGTTCAGAGAAGCTTGGTATCGCTGCTAAGGATAACAGCATTCATGCGGCAGTGGCTGCATGGCATTGGGGTGCATATCTTGGCGAAGATGGCATCAATAACGGCATCCGCGCCAAGACATCTAGCTATACCCATCACCATCCTAACGTCACCATGTGTAAAGCCAAAGCCGCTGCCAACTATCCTGTGTCTATCTTGGCTAACCAAGAAGCGACCAAGGCGGGCTATGATGAAGCGATCTTGATGGATCCGCAAGGCTATGTGTGTCAAGGCTCGGGTGAGAATTTGTTCTTGGTAAAAAATGGCGAGCTACATACGCCCGACTTGGCAGGCGGTGCACTTGATGGCATCACTCGCCGCACCATCATTGAATTTGCCAACGATCTTGGTATTAAGGTGATTGAGCGTCGCATCACTCGTGATGAATTCTATCTGGCTGATGAGATCTTCATGACGGGTACCGCAGCCGAAGTTACCCCGATTCGTGAATACGATGATCGCGTTATTGGTAATGGCTCTCGCGGTCCGATCACCGAGAAGCTACAAACCTTGTATTTTGATGTGGTCCAAGGTCGCAATGAAAAATACAAGCATTGGCTGACCTTTGTTGATGCTTAATTCTTATAATTTACAAAAGACGGCTTAGGTCGTCTTTTTTTGTTTCAGACGAACGCTTAATGCCTGATTAAAATTCTATTTTAGAAAAACTGCATCCGTTGTTTTGTGGTATCATAATGCAAATTTATCAAACAATAAAAAGGCGCAATCATGACAAAACCAATCCTAGATGATAACTGGCAATCCGATGCCTTAGACCCTGCTTTGGGGTTTTTTAGTCAGACTTTAGCGGTGCGCGGTGGCTATCATCGCACAGATGAAGGTGAGCATGGCGAGGCGATTTTTACCACCAGCAGTTATGTGTATAAATCTGCCAAAGATGCCGCCGATCATTTCGATGGTACAAAGAAGGGCAATGTCTATAGCCGCCACACCAATCCTACCGTTCGCGCCTTTGAAAGACGCTTGGCGTTGCTTGAAGGTGGTGAGCGCTGTGTCGCTACCGCAAGTGGCATGGGGGCGATTTTGACGATGTGCTTAGCCTATCTTAAGGCTGGCGATCATCTGCTGTGCGCCAAGCAGCTGTTCGGTTCTTCTGTTGCGCTATTTGATACTTACTTTAAGGCGTTTGGCGTCTCTGTCAGTTATGTGGATTGCTTTGACAATGACGCATGGGAGAATGCCATTCAGCCAAACACTCGCGTGCTATATTGCGAAAGTCCCTCTAATCCGCTAGCACAGATTGCTGATTTGTCGTTTTTGGCGAATCTTGCCCGTAATAATGATGCGCTGCTGATCGTGGATAATTGCTTTGCTACGCCAGCCATTCAAAAGCCGCTAGAGCTGGGCGCGGATGTTGTTATTCATTCTGCCAGTAAATACATCGATGGTCAGGGGCGTGTGATTGGTGGGGCGTTGATCGGCTCCGATGAACTCATGGAGAAGGCGTTCGGCGTGGTGCGCACCGGCGGCATTAGCCTATCGCCATTTAATGCGTGGGTGTTACTAAAGGGGCTTGAGACCTTGAATCTACGAATGAGAGCGCATTGTGAGAATGCCAATCAAGTCGCTGCATTTTTATCAAATCACCCTAATGTCACCAAAGTACACTTCTCAGGGCTTCATGATCACCCAGGCCATGAGCTTGCCAAAAGTCAGCATCAGCACCTAGATGCACAAGGTGGCGCATTCGGGGCGATTATTGGCTTTGAGGTTCGTGATAAAGACAGTGCTTGGCAGGTAATCGACAGCACCCAAGTCATCAGCATCACCAATAACCTAGGCGATGCTAAGTCTACCATTACACATCCAGCCAGCACGACGCATTTTCGCATGACGCCCGAGCAGCGATTGGAGGCGGGTGTGACCGATGGGCTTATTCGATTATCGGTGGGTCTCGAAGATGCCAAAGACATCATTAATGACCTAAAGCGTGGGCTAGATGCCTTATAGTGCAGTTATGTGATTTAAAAACCAAGTCCATTTGGATTTTTATTGGTAAATTGACAAGATTTTCAAGTATAATAAGGTATTTTTATCATCAGAGTTCGCCATGAGTTTTTTAACCAAATTATTCAAAAAATCCAACGAAAACGACTCTATCGCCGAATACAGAAAGCCATCTGTTGATGACGCTAGCCAAGACATGGCGCGCGCGCAGGCGCTTTATGATGAGGCGACAGAACATTATCAAGCAGGTGATTACGAAGAAGCGGCGACTTTGCTGTTAGAATCAGCGTCGCTGGGTCTTGCCGATGCTCAGCGTAGCCTTGGTGTGATGCACTGTCAGGGCTTAGGAGTGCGCCAAGACTACGAAAAAGGCCATGAACTTCTCAAAAAATCTGCCGAACAAGGTAACATCAAGGCATGTCATAATCTAGGCGTCATGTATTACCACGGGTTTGGCGTTAAGCAGAGCCATGAAGAGGCGTTTGCTTGGTATAAGCAGGCTGCTGATCACGATCATGCTGAGTCTTGTCATAACATCGCGCTAATGTATGAGTATGGCGTGGGCGTGGCAGCGGATGAAGATGAAGCGGTGAAATGGCACAAAAAAGCAGGCGATGTTGGTGTGAGCCTGTCTTATCTGAATCTAGGTAACCTGTACTGTGTAGGGCGCGGCGTTCCGCAAGATTATGCCGAGGCGATAGAATGCTTTAAAAAAGCAGCGGCAGGAGATATTCCAGAAGCCATGTATAATCTGGCTGTGCACTATCAACGCGGCGAGGGCGTCGCCCAAGATCTGACGGCAGGGTTTAATTATTTCTTACAAGCTGCCAATGCTGACTTTGCGCCTGCCATGCATCAAGTAGCGCTTTGCCATCTGGATGGTAAAGGTGTATCAAAATCAACCAATGAAGCCAAGCTGTGGCTACAAAAAGCCGCCCAAAAGGATCATGAGCCAGCCACAGAATTGCTCAATAAATTAACAGCAGCACAAGAATAACCTATTAAGGACAAGGATATGAACGCTAGGGATTGGCTAATCGCTGTGGGTGTTGTGTTTGCTTGGGGTATTAATTTCATGTTTATGAAATTTGCCCTAATGGACATATCACCCATGGTGCTAGGATTGCTTCGATTTGCTTTTTTGCTTTTCCCTGCCATTTTCTTTTTTAAGCGCCCAAATGTGCCTTGGCGTTGGCTTATTTTATATGGGCTGACCATCAGTTTTGGGCAATTTGCCTTTATGTTTTTGGCGTTATCAATGGATGTGCCAACAGGGCTGGCTGCACTGCTACACCAAAGCCAGGTATTTATGACGGTGCTGCTGGTTGCGATCATCTTCAAAGAGACTGTATTAAGGCATCATCTGATCGCTATGATGGCCGCGGCTGTCGGGCTGATGCTCATCGGTGTTGGGCAGCATCAAGGTAATGCGCCTGTGGTTGGGCTGTTAGTGGTTCTGACTGCATCATTCTCTTGGGCGATGGGTAATATCGTCGTCAAAAAACTGGGCGCGGTAAACCCATTATCATTGGTGGTGTGGGGAAATATCTCGGCATTGGGTGCTTTTGCTGTCGGTTCATTGTGGTTATATGGTACAGATGGCGTAAGTGCACAGGTTCAGAATCTGACCTGGGGCGGCTGGGCGAGCGTGCTGTATCTGGCCTATGTCGCCAGTCTGTTGGGGTATGCAGGTTGGGGCTATCTACTCTCTAAACATCCTGCCAGTCAGGTTACGCCTTTGGCGCTGCTCGTGCCTGTGATTGCGCTGTTGGTGGGTTTTGTGTTCTTATCAGAGAAGCTTAATTTTTGGCATTGGTCGGGTGTGATCGTTGTCATGCTGGCGCTGATGGTGCATGTCTTTGGTACACGCCGCTTATTCAATTCATCATCTAAATAAGAGTAATTATTAAAAAAATATACGCGCTTACCGAATTTGTGGTACAATGACCGCAAATTTACACTATATCGTGTGTAAATGTCCAAATATTATACTATATATTGATTTAAGTCAGCTTTTATACAAATCAACAAAAAAGACTTTGGGAAACATCATCATGCATTATTCTATCTTTTGCCAAACCAAAAATGACGTCTTAAAAGAACCCATGTTCTTCGGTCAGCCTGTCAATGTGTCGCGCTACGACCAACAAAAACATCCGATTTTTGAGCAGCTGATCGAAAAACAGCTGTCGTTCTTTTGGCGACCTGAGGAGATTGATGTATCGCGTGACCGCATTGACTTCGCTGAATTGTCGGTGCATGAGCAGCACATTTTTTTGTCAAATCTAAAATACCAAACGCTGCTTGACAGTATCCAAGGTCGTAGCCCGAACGTGGTACTGCTGCCGCTGGTGTCCATCCCTGAGCTTGAGACTTGGATTGAGACTTGGTCGTTCAGTGAGACGATTCATAGCCGCAGTTATACGCACATCATCCGCAACGTGGTGAATGATCCGAGTAAGATTTTTGATGACATCATCGAAAACGAACACATTCTAGAGCGTGCCAGCGACATCGCACGATATTATGACGATCTGCATCGTGCTGCACAGTTGTATGACTTGCACGGTGAGGGTACTTATACTTTATGTGGTGAGACGGTTGAAGTGTCTTTAAAGGATCTTAAGAAAAAGCTGTATCTGTGTATCGTGGCGGTGAATGTGCTTGAGGCGATTCGTTTCTATGTGTCGTTTGCGTGCTCTTTTGCGTTCGCTGAGCGCAAAGTCATGGAGGGTAATGCTAAGATCATTAAAATGATCGCTCGTGATGAGGCTCTGCACCTAAATGGTACGCAGCACATGATCAACTTGATGCGCTCTGGTCGTGATGACCCTGAGATGCTAGAGATCGCTAAATCTTGTGAAGACGAAGCGATTGACATCTTTAGAAGTGCCGCCGAACAAGAAAAAGCATGGGCGGAATATCTGTTTAAAGATGGCTCAATGATCGGACTTAATAAGGACATCCTATGCCAATATGTCGAATTCATCACGAACACGCGCATGGCGGCGATTGGTCTGCCTGCGATCTTTGAGACCAAATCGAATCCGATTCCATGGATTAACGCATGGCTGTCATCTGATAATGTGCAGGTAGCGCCACAAGAGACGGAGATTACCACTTATCTGGTTGGGCAGATTGATTCTGATCTGGATGATGTGGATCTGGATGATTTTGAATTATAAATCAATATTAAACCGTCAAGCTGCTTGGCGGTTTAAAAATCTGATAAAGACAGTTTATAAAAATAATAATTGATTTAAGATTTGGCAAGAAAACAG
>NZ_JAAELD010000016.1 GCF_024227015.1 Moraxella sp. | reverse complement strand
GTGGTGCCAATTCATCATGTTTTCAATCACCACATCATTGATTTTGCCTTCAGCTTTGAGCATTTTGAACACTTCATAGCGAAACAGCTCTTCAAGATCACCAGTATTGGGCGGTGGGCATACCATGAAGGCGTCATCGTCGTAAAAGCAGCCATCGGTGGAGAGAATATGTAAATGCGGATGAAAATTTTGAAAATCACCAAACGACTGAACGGCGACCGCAGCACCGGCTTTGGCATCGTCATAGGCCACAGCTTGAGTCAAATATAGGTTTAACACTTTCCAGGCGCATTGGCTTAGCTTGGCCAATAGTTTGCGGTCCATCATAAAATAGATCCGCAACCGTTTTGGAATACTGAACACCCATTGGCGGTGCGGCACGTATTTTAGCACTTTTTCACACAGCCATTCACCGAATTCCACCACCCGCTTCTGATGGCAAGAGGGACAAAAATGGCGACGCTTGCATGAATATGCCAATAAAAATTCATGGCCACAATCTTCACATTTAACGCGTGCAAAGCCAAAATGTAAATCCCCACAATCTCTCCGAGGCGTAGGCTCTGTAGGCTCTACGAGCCGGAGGCCAAATAGCGCCGGATGACATCCATCACATAAGGCCGCCAAAAGCCAAAGCGGCTCTGATAACGTTCGTCCTCTCCGAGCTGTAGGCTCTTGTGGGCTCTACGAGCCGGAAGCCAGACAGCTTCCAACTGTTCAAAATGATCTTCCACGCAGCGGTAATAGGCGCTTGCCTTGGGCTTGCGCGGTTGATAAACATCAAAATCAATTCCGGGAGGGCAC
>NZ_JAAELD010000015.1 GCF_024227015.1 Moraxella sp. | reverse complement strand
GTTTGGACCGTGATGCCCGACTGAATTTGAAAAAACATTTACGGTGGATACTACTTAGACGGCCAAATTCATTGACCGAAGATCAACAAAGAATTTTAGGAAATTTAGAAAAATGGCATCCTGAATTTAAGGAAGCTTATGACCTCAAAGAGCAGTTTTATAATATTTATGAAGCAACAACCAAAGACGATGCCATACAAAGGTTTCATGAATGGGAAAGCAGTATTCCCAAATATTTAAAGTCTTTTCGTGATGTTGCTAAAACTGTGAATAATAACTTTGAGGATATATTCACCTATTGGGATGCGCCAATAAGAATTACCAATGCTTATACTGAGGGGCATAATGGTATTACAAGGGTCGCAAATCGAATGGGACGAGGATATACCTTTGAGGTGCTTCGAGCAAAAATGTTATATAACAAAGTGGCTCGATCTATTACAACTTTAAAGACACCATCATCTTCATTAAAATCAACCGAAGGTTATGAGGGTTTAACTGCATTTCCAACCAAGCAAGAGAATACTAAGTTGGAATATGGCGCTTATATTCCAACCTTGGTTGAGTTATACAGTGATAATGACGATTTGGATGAGAAACCAATTTCAACCATGTAATGCAAATAGCCGTAAAAAAGGAGAACATCATGGACATCACCAAAACCCGCGACAACCCCGCCGAGCGCATCAGTAAGAAAACCTATTTCCGCGAGCTGAAGCATTTGCAGGCAGAATTGGTGGCCTTGCAGCGCTGGGTGGTGGAAAAAGGCATGAAAGTCTGCATTATTTTCGAAGGCCGCGACGGTGCCGGCAAAGGCGGCGTAATCAAAGCCATCACCGAGCGAACCAATCCGCGCATATTCCGGGTGGAAGCGCTGCCGGCACCCACCGAGCGTGAAAAAAGCCAGCTTTATCTGCAACGTTATTTCTCAAAATTGCCTGCCGCCGGCGAAATCGTGATTTTCGACCGCAGCTGGTATAACCGCGCCGGCGTGGAGCGGGTGATGGGTTTTTGCACCGAAGAAGAGGCGAAAAAGTTTTTAGACACGGTGCCGTTTTTGGAAAAAGCTTTGGTGGAAAACGACATTATCTTGTTGAAATACTGGTTGGAAGTGGACATGGAAGAGCAGGAGCGCCGCCTCAAAGGGCGCATCAGCGACGGGCGAAAAGTGTGGAAGCTCTCGCCGATGGATTTGGAATCTTACCACCGCTGGTATGATTACTCACGCGCCCGCGATGCCATGTTGCAGGCATCCGACACGGCTTGGGCGCCTTGGTTTGTGGTGGATTCCAACGACAAGAAAAAAGCACGCCTCAATATCATCGCCCATTTGCTTGCCTATATTCCCTACGAGCATCTGGCGCTGCCTAAAGTGGATTTCCCGGCGCGGCAAAAACCAAACGGCTACACCGTGCCGCGCCGCGTTTATCATTATGTGGAAGACCGTTACGGCAAAGCAGATTGATGCTTGAACACCAGGCCGTCTGAAACCTTTCAGACGGCCTGGCATTATTTCCACCATGCCTACGCACGCCACCCAAAGTCGGTGTGTGTAGGCATGCCGAGCGGAGAAACCATTTTGTCAAACAAAACAAGGTCGAGACCTTTACAAAACGCCCGCTCTGTCGCTCCTGCGCAAGCGGGTGCGACCGATATCCGGATTTTCAAAAGTATCAGACCGTCTGAAAAGAAAAACTTTCAGACGGCCTATATTCTGAATCAATATCTGCTCATCAAAAATGCTGCTATTTTTGCAGATGCTGATCCATCAAATAACATCAAAACCTTTACTGCGCTTTGGCCACGCGGCGCCAATGGTGCAGCAGCGGCTCGGTGTAGCCGCTGGGCTGCGTGGTGCCTTTAAACACCAAATCGCAGGCGGCGAGAAAGGCGGGCGAGGTGTCGAAGCGGCCGACCATGGGTGTGTAAAAGGGATCGCCGGCATTTTGGCCGTCCACCACCGCAGCCATGCGCGCCAGCGTTTCGCGCACCTGCGCTTCGCTCACCACGCCGTGCAGCAGCCAGTTGGCAATGTGTTGGCTGGAAATGCGCAAGGTGGCGCGGTCTTCCATCAGCCCCACATTGTGAATGTCGGGCACTTTCGAGCAACCCACGCCCTGCTCGATCCAGCGCACCACATAGCCCAAAATGCCCTGGCAATTGTTGTCGAGCTCTTGCTGGATTTCTTCTGCCGACCAATTGCGCGCGCCATCCACCGGAATGGTAAGCAAATCATCCAGATAAGCTGTCGGCTCTTGCGCAAGCAATTCTTTTTGCACATCAAACACATTCACCTGATGATAATGCAGCGCGTGCAAGGTGGCGCCGGTGGGCGACGGCACCCAAGCGGTAGTGGCGCCCGATTTGGGGTGGCCGATTTTCTGCTTGAGCATCTCGGCCATCAAATCGGGCATTGCCCACATGCCTTTGCCGATTTGCGCTTTGCCCGGCAGGCCGCATTGCAGGCCCACCTGCACATTGTTCAGCTCATAAGCCTGAATCCATTTGCTCGCTTTCATGTCGCCTTTGCGCACCATCGCGCCGGCCAGCATGGAAGTGTGCATTTCATCGCCGGTGCGATCGAGAAAGCCGGTGTTGATAAACACCACACGCTCGCGCGCTTCGTAAATGCAGGCGGCCAAATTCACCGAAGTGCGGCGCTCTTCATCCATAATGCCCATTTTTCAGGGTGTAGATACAAATACAAAACTTGCACTAAAAAGTTAGGGAAATCAATGATAGAAGTAAAACGCTCATATTGATTTTCTTTGTTTGATTTTAAATTTTTTGGCAATGAAAATTGTTCATCTAAGATATCACTTAATTTTTTAGATTCTTCATTATGTTTGCTTATCTTATTTTCATCATCATTATTTTTTGTTTTTTGAAAATTCTTTTTTAAATTGTCAAAATTTTCATACAACCAAAAATATTCGCCTTCATCGAATTTTTTGCCACTTTCATCTATTTTATCATTGGGGAAAAATAAAGCGTCTCGCAATTTAGGCTCAAAAGACGACACCGCATAGCGACTCATGTCCGAACAAGCGTTCCAAACCGCAGAAAATACCGCTCTATCATCATCTTTTAATTCACTCATTAATTTTGCCTTGATGACTTCGTGCTGTTCTAATTGCTCGCCACGATTATTCATGCGTTCAAAATATTGATTTAAATCGGTGTTTTCTGGAATTTCTGTGCGTATTATTTGCACTTTATTCAATAAAGCAGATGAGAAATTATCGGAAAATGCCTGTTTTTG
>NZ_JAAELD010000014.1 GCF_024227015.1 Moraxella sp. | reverse complement strand
GGCAAGGTTGGAGATTGGGCGTATCCTGTGGTTCTTATGGCGCTGTTTGCGGTGGCGATATACATCAATTATCATGAACGCATGATGGCAAAACTGCGTCTAAATCGACAAGGAGGCGCGGCATGAAGTCACATATTTTAGCCAGATATGTCATCCGAGCGGCGTTTTTGGCGATGCTTGGCGCGGTACTTGGACTGTGGTTGTTGCAGTTGATCTTTGCTTATTTAAATGAGCTTGAGGATCTAAGCGATACTTATACGGTGATGGATGCACTCAAATTCATCCTCTATCGTTCGCCGTATTTCTTGGTGCAGTTCATCCCAACCGGCGCGCTGCTTGGTGCTGTGGTGGGCTTGGGACTGTTGGCGGGTAACAGTGAGCTTGTGAGCATGCAGGCATCGGGCGTGAGTAAATATCGCATCATTAGCTGGGCGATGATCCCTGCCAGCGTGTTCGTGGTGTTGTCGCTTGCGGTGAATCAATTCGTACTGCCCATCACCAATCAAAAAGCCGAAGCCATCAATACGCGCACCCCTGAGACTAAGCTTGTGTCCGTGAATGGCTACTGGTCGGTGAATGAGCACGATGGCGGGCAAGACATTGTGCATATCAGCTATGCCGACAGCGATGGGGTGCTTGGCGAGACCAAGCGCTATACGCTGGATCAAAGTAGCAACTTAACAGAGGCGATGCGCGCATCGTCAGGCGTGTATGATGCCAAGAGTAGTGATGATCGTTATTCATGGCAGCTGTCCGACATCGATGTGGTGAATATTAATGCATCAGGTGTGCGCCGTACCCATGAGGATGCCAAGATTTTGACACTGCCCATCGCGCCTACCGATGTGCATCTATTGACCCGTGAGCCTGAGGACATGTCGCTGACAGACCTGTATGCTCATGGTACTCTGATGAATCATCAAGGTTCATCATCAGCGCGTCATGAATTAAAATTCTGGCAGAAGCTGCTATCGCCCTTTGCGGTGCTGTCATTGGTGTTGGTGGCATCGTCATTTGTATTTGGATCGCTGCGTTCCCAAGGGTTGGGGCTTAGGATCGTGTTGGCGTTATTGACAGGGCTTTTGTTTAGTTATCTGACCGACCTGACCGGCTTTATTGCCCTGGCTGCCAATTGGTCGCCATTTGTCATGGCGCTGCTACCCATCATCATCAGTGCGCTGGCAGGCGTCTATCTACTACAAAAGCGGCAATAATGGGTAAATAAAAAAGCAGGTAACAACCTGCTTTTTATGTGACACTGAATCATTAACTCTCTGCACCATCTGGGACGAACACATAGCCCACGCCCCATACGGTTTGGATGTAGCGTGCTTGAGATGGATTATCTTCAATAAGGCGGCGCAGGCGAGAGACTTGCACATCGATCGAACGCTCCATCGCACCCCATTCACGACCACGAGCTAAGTTCATGAGCTTGTCGCGAGTTAGTGGTTCTCTTGGGTGCTGTACTAATGCCTTTAATACGCTAAATTCGCCTGTGGTTAGCGTGACGACATTACCATCGCGTTTCAAGGTACGCGTTGATAGGTCAAGCGTCCAAGGGCCAAATTCAACCACTTCCATCTGCTGCGATGGTGCGCCTGGAAGCTCGCGGTTTTGGCGGCGTAGGACTGCCTTAATACGAGCCAACAGCTCTTTTGGGTTGAATGGCTTAGGCAGGTAGTCGTCCGCTCCTGCTTCTAGGCCTGCGATGCGGTCAGCATCAGAACCTTTGGCGGTCAGCATGATGATGGGAATGTCAGAATTTTCGGCGCGTAGACGCTTACAGATGCTGATGCCATCTTCGTCTGGCAACATCAAATCAAGTACGATCAAAGAGAAAATCTCGCGCGCGATGAGCTTATCCATCTGCTTGCCATCATGCGCC
This sequence comes from Moraxella sp., assembly GCF_024227015.1. GTDB lineage: Bacteria > Pseudomonadota > Gammaproteobacteria > Pseudomonadales > Moraxellaceae > Moraxella. The sequence goes on along the minus strand of NZ_JAAELD010000014.1, from coordinate 2,807 downwards.
ACGCGCACGACTAAGCCATCATCTTCTAAGAATCTTTGTAATAAGGTGCGCAGACGTACGTCATCGTCCACAACCAAAATGCGATGAGCAATATTTTCGTTAGTTTCTGTCATGGTTTATCCTTAGGTGATTACCACTGATTATTATTGTTAGTGTACAACATTGCACAAAAAAATGTAACAAATTTTTGGCAACTTTGCAAAATTTTTCAACCTTTCATCCTTATCATACCATGCCCGCGCTATGAATAAAGCAAAATTTGCAAACGATAACAAATTTTAACTCAATTTCGCCGTTTGGATGAATTTTGCGGTTTTTATGATTTGGTGACTATGGTAAAATGATAACTATTTTAAGTTCCCATTTTTTGGATTTTTAAAGAACAAGCCTATGACAGATATCGCCCAAACCCCGATCGATCATGCCGCCATCTATGACAAACTCGCCAAAGAGCAAAGCGTAAAACCAAGTCAAGTGGCGGCATTTGCTGAGTTATTTGATGAGGGTGCGAGCGTGCCATTCATCGCCCGTTATCGTAAGGAGCAGACAGGCGGTCTAGATGATGCCTTGCTGCGTGCATTAGAAAAAGGCCTGGTGTTACAGCGTGATCTGGCGACCAGACGCATTAAGATTATTGAGCTTTTGACCGCTCAGAATGCGCTGACTGACGAGCTTATTGCTCGCATCGAGGCGGCCAACACCAAGCTTGAATTAGAAGAGATCTATCAGCCTTATCGTCCGCGTCGTCGTTCGGTGGCTGCCCGCGCCAGATTGGCAGGGCTTGAACCTATTGCACAAGACATTTTAGCAGGTGCAGCGCCTAGCGAGGCTTTGGCAGGATTTAGCTGTCCTGAGACTCTGACCGATGAGACTGGTGAGACCTTTGAGGCTGATTTTAAAGACTTTGATAAGCAGTTGGCAGGCGTGCAGGCGATTGTCCTAGATACTTGGGCGCAGTCTTTGGATCTACTCGATGAAGTGCGAGTTGGCTTTAATAAGACAGCCAGCATTCGCTCGGAGCTTGTCGGTGAAGAAAAGCGCGAGGCAGGTGAGAAATTTAAAGATTATTTTGAGCACAGCGAACCATTTGCCAAGCTGTCGAATCACCGTTTGCTTGCCATGCTGCGCGGTCGTCAGCAGAATGTACTGGTGCTGCATGTTGATGGCGAAGATGAGCCATTTGTCCAAAAAATCAAAAACCACTTTGGCGTTGATGAGTCATCGGTCAATGGCGAATTTTTGGCGGATACGGCCAATAAGCTTTGGCATGCCAAGTGGCGCAGTCAAATTGAGCATCGCCTATTAACCGAGCGCCGTGTGGCGGCAGAGACCGATGCGATTGGTGTGTTCGCCGAGAATCTAAAGCATCTACTGATGACAGCGCCAGCAGGGCGTAAGGTGATTTTGGGTGTGGACCCAGGCATCCGTCATGGTGTGAAGATGGCGGTGATCGATGCCACGGGTGATGTGCTCGCCACCGATACAGCTTATCCATTCGAGCCTTATAATAAAGTCGATGAAGCGCGCAAGATGATCGCAGATCTGATCAGAGTGCATGGCGTGGAGCTGGTCGCCATCGGTAACGGCACCGCAAGTCGTGAAAGCGAAAGTTTGGTAAAATCCATCATCGACGATGAGAAGCTGCCTGCCAAAGCGCTGGTCATCTCAGAGGCGGGCGCATCTGTATATTCGGCAAGCGAGATTGCCAGCAATGAGCTGCCTGATCTTGATGTGTCCGTGCGCGGCGCTGTATCGATCGCGCGCCGTCTTCAAGATCCGCTGTCAGAGCTGGTAAAAGTTGAGCCAAAGGCGATCGGTGTTGGGCAATATCAGCATGATGTTAACCAAACTGAATTGGAATCTAGCCTTGATAAAGTAACCGAAGACTGCGTGAACGCTGTGGGTGTGGACGTGAACACGGCAAGTCCTGCTATTCTAGCGCACATCGCAGGTCTTAATAAGAATGTCGCACAGCAGATCGTGGATTATCGTCGCAGCAATGGCGCCTTCAAAAACCGTGAAGAGCTAAAAGCCGTGCCGCGTCTGGGTGTGAAGACCTTTGAACAGGCGGCAGGGTTCTTACGCATCAAGGATGGCACGGAGCCATTGGATGCCACGGGCGTCCACCCAGAGAGTTATGGGCTGGTGTATGAGATTTTGCGTAAAGCGGATAAGTCATTAACAGACGTACTTGGTAATGAAGCGGTCGCCAAATCGTTCAATGACAGCGCTGATAATTTTAGTCAGCTTGCAACCGTCGTCGCTGAGCTTGCTAAGCCAGCACACGACCCACGCGGAGAATTTAAGACTGCCAAGTTCCGCGATGATGTTAATTCTATCAAAGATCTGACGGTGGGCATGGTACTAGAAGGCGTGGTGACGAACGTGACCGCCTTTGGCTGCTTTGTCGATGTTGGCGTGCATCAAGATGGTCTGGTTCACATCTCAGAGCTATCTGATGGGTTCGTGGACAATCCTGCGGCTGTCGTTAAGCCTCAGGATATCGTATCAGTGCGAGTAATCTCCGTTGATGAGGCTCGTAGTCGCATTGGCTTTAGCATGAAATCAGAAGCTGCCAAGGCGGATAAAAAAGCCGACAAGCCAAAAGAAAAAGAAGAGCGTAAGCCACGCACATCCGATAAGAAAGCGGATAAAGCCAAAGATCAGCGCAACGAGCGTCGCCGTTTTGATAAATCAGAAAAACCAAAAGCTCAAGATAATAAAGTCGGCAGCTTAGGCGCGCTATTAAAGCAAGCAGGCCTATAACTTGATAAGATAAATAACATAAAATAAGCCATCAGATGATT
>NZ_JAAELD010000013.1 GCF_024227015.1 Moraxella sp. | reverse complement strand
GCTGATGGCTTTGTTTTTTGTGTTAATTTTGACAAAAAGCCGGCATTTGCAAGCTCGTTGTTATTAATACCAAAAAGAAGGTATGTACTATGTTAATCACAGAATTGGGCTACTTTGCGCTGATTTTGGCGTTGGTGCTTGCGTTATTGCAGGCAATTTTGCCCACTGTTGGGGTCATAAAAAACCAAGTGCAGTGGCAGCGTCTTGCGCCAAGTCTCTCGGTGGCGCAGTTCTTGGCGATGATGTTTTCATTTTGTGCATTGGTCGCAGGTTTTATTTATAATGATTTTAGCCTGGTGTATGTGGCCAGCCATTCTAATAGCTTACTGCCTTGGTATTATAAGATATCAGCGACTTGGGGTGGTCACGAGGGATCGCTGCTGCTGTGGCTGACGATTCTTGCGACTTGGTGCATGCTGGTGGCGGTGTTTAGCCGTGCCTTGCCTTTGGATATGCGCGCTCGCGTGCTGTCTGTATTGGCGATGGTGCAGGTGATGATGCTGCTTATGTTGATCTTTACTTCGAATCCATTCGATCGCACCTTGCCGAATATCCCCGTGGATGGCACGGATCTAAATCCACTGCTTCAAGACCCTGGTTTGATTTTCCATCCGCCAATGCTCTATATGGGCTATGTGGGTCTGGCGGTGCCATTTGCCTTCTGCATGGCGGCGCTGTGGGCAGGGCGATTGGATGCGGTGTGGACGCGTTGGTCTCGCCCGTGGACGGTGGCTGCTTGGGGCTTTTTGACATTAGGCATCGCGATCGGTTCTTGGTGGGCGTATTATGAGCTTGGCTGGGGCGGCTGGTGGTTCTGGGATCCTGTGGAGAATGCTTCCTTGATGCCTTGGCTTGCGGTGACGGCACTCATACACTCTTTGGCAGTGACTGAGAAGCGCGGTGTGTTCAAGGCATGGACGATGATGTTGGCAATTTTCTCGTTTGCATTATCGCTACTAGGTACTTTCTTGGTTCGTTCGGGTGCGATTACTTCTGTGCATTCTTTTGCAGCAGATCCTACGCGCGGTGTTGCGATTTTGGCAATTTTGGGTGTGGTGATTGGTGTGGGTCTATTGATGTTCGCTTTACGCGGATGGCGATTGACGGTTGAGAGTAATTACCAGCTCAAATCTCGTGAGACGGTATTGGTGATTAATAACATCATCCTGCTCGTGGCGACGCTCGTGGTGCTGTTGGGTACGCTATATCCGATGCTGGCAGATGCCTTTAAATGGGGTCAGGTGTCGGTGGGCCCTCCGTACTTTAATGCGTTATTTGTGCCGTTGACGTGGATTTTGCTCGCCTTTATGGGCATTGGTTCAAACCTACGCTATAAATATGACAGCCGTCCATTATTAACGACCATCATCACTTGCGCGGTGAGCGCGCTCGTGCTTGGTGCTGTCGTGGCCTATATGATGGGCATGCTAGAAGAATATGCGCATTTTGATTATGCTGCATACATCACGGCGGCGCTTTGTGTGTGGGTGCTTGCCTTTATGGTGGTGGATATCAAGGATAAGACGCGTCATGCCAAGAGCCTTGGTGAAGGCTTAAGAAAGCTTACGCCAAGCTACTATGGGATGCAGCTTGCTCACATTGGCGTATTGGTGACTGCGCTTGGGGTGGCTGGCGTATCAGCGATGAGTCTAGAAAAAGACGTCGCTATGACCGTGGGCGATAGCGTACATGTTCAGGGTTATGATTTTTATCTACAAGAATTTGATGAAGTTAAAGGGCTAAACTACGATGCCACACGTGCAACCGTACAAGTCAAAAAAGCCGATAAACTCATCACTACGTTATACCCTGAGAAGCGTAATTATGTTGTGTCAATGATGCCGATGACAGAAGTTGGCATCCGTCCAAGCTTATTGAACGAGCTGTACATCGCATTGGGCGAGCCGATTGTCGATGCTTCGGGTAACGCCAGTGACGACACTTGGGCGGTGCGTGTGTATGTTAAGCCGATGGTGCGATGGCTATGGCTTGGGGCGATATTGATGGCACTCGGTGGACTGATTGCCATGTTCGATAAGCGTTACCGCATTAAGAAACTTGATAAATCTCTCATCCAATCTCGCTCGACCACAGGAGGCGATCATGGCAGCATCTAACAAACGCGCTTGGATTTTTATTTTGCCGCTTTTGATTTTTATTTTGGCGATGGTGATGTTTTATTTCCGCCTTGGCAAAGAGACGGATGTGAAGATCACTACTGCGATGAATAAACCTTTGCCGCAATTTAGCCTGCCTTTATTGTCTGATACCACGCGTACGATGACGAATGCAGACCTACCAAAGACGCCATTTCTACTGAATGCTTGGGGTTCATGGTGTCCGACTTGCTTTGTAGAGCATCCGTTTTTGATGCAGTTGCATGCTCAAGGTGTGCCTATGATTGGCATGAATTATAAAGACGAGCTGCCTGATGCGCTAGGTTATCTTAACGAGCACAAAGACCCGTTCATCTATTCGATACAAGATTTAGATGGTAGCTACGGTCTGGATTTGGGATTGACGGGTGCGCCTGAGACTTTCGTTGTGGATGGGCGCGGCATCGTGTTCAAGCACGTCACAGGCGAGATTAACCAAGAAAACTGGAAAGCTCAGATTGAGCCGTGCATGATCGCACTTGCTGATGATAAGCTGACCGATGATGCCAAAATCAACGCGTGTAACTAAGAGGCTTACAATGAAAAAAATCATGATGGCGACTCTATTTATGGGTGTGGTGATGCAAGCGTCGGCAGGCATTGAGGTGTATGAGTTTAAGACGGCCGAAGATGAGACACGCTACCGAGCGCTCATCGAAGAGCTTAGATGCCCCAAGTGCCAAAACCAAAACTTGGCAGGTTCTGATGCGCCGATCGCCCTAGATCTAAAGCAAAAAACCTACGAGATGATTAATGACGGCCGCAGCGATACTGAGATTCGTGATTATATGTTTGAGCGTTATGGTGACTTTATTAGCTATAAGCCGCCTGTCCGCCCATCGACGTGGATTTTGTGGTTTTTTCCGCCGATTTTGCTTGTCTTATTGGTCGTCGGTTGGCTCTATAAAGCCAAAAAAGGTCGTACACCCATCACTCAAGACGCGCCCAATCAGCTGAGCAAAAGCGAAGAAGAACAGCTTAATAAGCTTCTAAATAACCATCAACACAACAAAACGCCAGAGGATAAATCATGACGCCCAGTTTATTGTTATTTTTTACATTGTGCGCGCTGTTGTGTGTGCTGATCTCGCTTGTGGTGATCTACCCTTGGTTAAAAGGGCGCGTGGTTAATGACAATCGCCTGATGTCAGTTAATGTCGAGGTGTTCAATAGCCGTATCGCCGAACTCGATGCCGATAAAGCAGCAGGGGCGATTGATGAGGTTTATTATGAAGCCCAGTCCACTGAGCTAAAGCGCCAACTATTGGCAGCGCAAGCCCAGTCGCAAAGTTATGCGCCTGTTGGCTTTAAGTCACGTCTGATTGTGATGGTGTGGATTCCGCTGTTGGCGGCGTTGGCGTATTTGACCACGTCTGATCGCACTTCTGTGTACAAGCTATGGGAAGCCAAAGACTCAGTGGGGCAAGTGGCTGACGATCTCTTGACGGGCAAAATTGACGTGCCGCCAGAATGGGCAACCAAGGACAGTGCTGCGCTGATCTCTGCCATGCAGACCAATGTTCATGCCAATGCCTTTGATGCCAATCGTTGGATGCGTCTGTCTGAGCTGTTCACAGCATTAGAGGCGAAACCGCAGGCGCTAGAAGCCTTGTCGCGTGCGCATCGCCTAGACCCTGATAATATCGAGATTGCCATGACTTATGCGCAGTCTAGCTTCTTTGTTAATAATGGTGCGCTTGATACGACAGCGCGTAATGTCTTGATTGATATTCTGCGTAAGAATCCCGATCATGAAGGTGCACAGATGCTGATGGCGATGGGCGAGACGCGTGCGGGTAATTTTACCAATGCTAAGGCATGGGTGCATAAACTTCGCTCAAAAATCGCCGCTTCTTCGGGTAATAGAAGCGAGGCATTGGCAAGCTTGGATGAGCTATTGGTGAACATCGAATCCCAAGAAGCTAAAGCGACCCAAGGCGTCAATGTGACAGTATCGGTGTCAGATCAGATGCTACCACAGATTAAAGAATCAGATGTGTTATTCATATCCATCTCTTCTGTTAATGGTGGTGCGCCTTATGCGGTGAAACGCCTGCCAGTGAGCAGCATTCGAGGCGGAAGCGTGGCTGTGTCGCTAAGCGATCTGGATGCCATGATGCCAACTCGCACGCTAACACTAGGGCGAGAAAGCGATGAATTGGTGGTGAATGCGCGCATCAGCCATTCTGGTGGCGCGGTCTCTGAGTCAGGTGATATGGCTGCCAATCCTGTGGTGCTTAACAAGACCCAAAATGCAGTTAATCTGACCATCTCGCAAATCATACCATAGCCCAAAAAACAGCGTTGAATGACGCTGTTTTTTATTGTGCACCCTAAAGGCGAAAAACAGACAACTTATCAAAAAGCACTTGAACAATCTTAATGGGTGGTTTATAGTGTAACATTGTATTGGCGGTGAGCCGTTTTTTAATTATTTGGAGAAAGAGCATGCTTCGTATCATCTTATTAGGACCACCAGGCGCAGGTAAAGGCACACAGGCGCAACTGATTTCAAAAGAATTCGGCATCCCGCAAATTTCAACTGGTGACATGTTGCGCGCTGCCATTAAAGAGGGTACCGAGCTTGGTAAACTTGCCAAAAGCGTCATGGATGCAGGTCAGCTGGTATCTGATGAACTAATAATTAATCTGGTGAAAGAGCGTATCGCACAGCCTGACTGCGCCAATGGGTGTATCTTTGATGGCTTTCCACGCACCATCGCTCAGGCAGAAGCTCTGGCAGAAGCTGGCGTTGATATTGATCATGTGATTGAGATTAGCGTTCCTGATGATGAGATTGTAAGCCGTATGTCAGGTCGCCGTGCGCACTTGGCATCTGGTCGTACTTATCACATCATTCACAATCCACCAAAGGTCGAAGGCAAGGATGATGTTACGGGCGAAGATTTGGTTCAGCGTGATGATGACAAAGAAGAGGTGGTGCGCGATCGCCTAGGTGTGTACCATGCTCAGACTGCTGCCTTGATTGGTCACTACCAGTCGGTTGCTAAATCAGGCGAGAATGCCCCAGAATACCACGACTTTGACGGCACCAAGGACATCAACACCGTGCGTGATGAGATCTTCGCTGTATTAAAAGGCTAATCTCAAGCTGATAAAAAAGACCTTGTAAATACGAGGTCTTTTTTGTGGATGGTTATTTTAATTTACCAAAGCATAGCCTTAGACTAAATGCCAAATTGGTCATGATAATGCGACATGATTTTATCTTGGATGGATTGTTGCAGATATGACAGGGCTTGAGGCGAGTTGTCTTTTAGGGTGTTGAGTGTGTGCGTGGTGGATAGTGCGTGCGCATTGGGCAGGCGCGTGTACCCATCACTGGGTTCGATGATGTATTCTTCTTCACTAAAATCTACGCTGATGAGTGTCTTGGCGGTGCTTTTGTGCAGAACATTGACGTTGCCGGCAAAGACGAAATTACCTGCCTCGGTACTTAGTGATTGGGCGATGTCTGAATGATAGGTCGCTTGTGACTCTTTGGCGGTATTAGTAAATGATAAATGCAGCGCCAATGGGAAGTCATCGCAGACGATGACGGTAGTGCCACTGATTTTGATGTGAGTGGCAGCTTGGATGGTGCCTGCGGGCAAGTCCAAAATCCGGCAGGCTTCTTGGGCGGTGACTTTCTCATTCATCATCTTTAATAAGGACAGATCAAGCGGTTTTTGTGTCTTGATGTCATCGGGTAGACTGTCATAATGCGCCAAAAACATCATGGGAAGATCTTTTTGGATGATGAATTTATCAATTTTGACGTTGTGTGTGCGAAAGATAAAATCAGGCGTAGTTAGTATGTCTTGCAAGATAAAAGAAGGCGTGTCGTTCATAAATAAATACTCAAAAATCTGTTTTTATTCTATCATAAAACCAAAGAAGGAGGGATAACGGTTCTCAAAAATTTCCAAAGCGAAGTGTGCAATAATTCAGCTACAATGCT
>NZ_JAAELD010000012.1 GCF_024227015.1 Moraxella sp. | reverse complement strand
TGGGTGCACGCCCAATGGGAAGGTTGATTCAAATTGAAATCAAAAAAGTCCTCGCTGAGATGATTCTCTTTGGGGAGTTGGTTGATGGTGGTGTGGTGCAGATCTCTGTTGATAAATCCACCAACAATAAAGATTCTCAGACAGATGACAATCAACAAAACTTAGCAAAATTAAGCTTTAATGTGATACAATCCACATTGCAAAATTCGCCCGCTTAAATGCGATGATTTAAGCCTTGTGGCGGCTTTTTATGAGCGTAATTTGAACCGATGAAGGATTTTTTATGGCACAGATTTTAGACGGTAAAGCGTTGGCAAGTTCTATCGAGAATGAGTTATCAGCACGCGTGGTAACATTAAAAGAAAAAACTGGGCGCACGCCAATTCTTGCGACCATTTTGGTTGGTGATGACCCTGCATCAGCCACGTACGTGCGCATGAAGGGCAATGCGTGTAAGCGTATCGGCATGGACAGCATCCGCGTGGAGATGCCTGAGAGTACCACGACCGATGAGTTATTGGCAAAGATCGATGAGCTTAATGCCAATGCTGACGTACACGGCATCCTACTGCAGCATCCTGTGCCTGCTCAGATCGATGAGCGTGCTTGCTTTGATCGCATCAGCCTATCAAAAGACGTGGATGGTGTTACGTGCCTAGGCTATGGTCGTATGGCGATGGGCGAGAGCGCTTATGGTTCTTGCACGCCGCAAGGCATCATGCACCTGCTGAATCACTACAATGTCGAATTGTCTGGTAAGCATGCTGTGGTAGTCGGTCGTAGCGCCATCTTGGGTAAGCCAATGGCGGCGATGCTACTAAATGCCAACTGCACCGTGACCATCTGCCATTCACGCACTCAGAATCTAAGTGATCACATCCGTCAGGCGGACATCGTGGTGGGTGCTGTGGGCGTTCCTGAGCTGATCAAAAAGGACTGGATCAAGCAAGGTGCGATTGTGGTTGATGCAGGCTTCCACCCAACGCCAGAAGGTGGGTGTGGTGACATCGAGCTAAAAGGCATCGAGAACGTGGCTTCAGCATACACGCCAGTCCCAGGTGGTGTAGGTCCGATGACGATCAATACACTGATTCGCCAGACGGTAGAAGCTGCTGAGCTTGAGGCTGGTATCTAATCTGTATCGCTCAGATGATAAAACCACTCTTAGGAGTGGTTTTATTTTGATGGGAAATTATTAAATCCCTATGTGTGTCTTGTGGCGGCTATGATAATTTTAGACGATCAAATCCAATACCGCTTTTGAGCCGACAAAGCCAATGGCAAGTAAAATAAATCCATAGATGGTAAAGTTCGCCGCACGTTTACCACGCCAGCCTTGGCGATAATGACCGACGATAAACACACCAAATACCGTCCATGACAGCACACTAAAGAATAGCTTGTGTGCGATGTGCTGCGCCATGATGTCATAAGTGGCAACCACGCCAAGTCCAAGCGCCACACTTAAGATCACAAAACCCATCAAAATCATGTCAAACAACAAGCCTTCCATACTCTGTAGGCTAGGCAATTTACTCACCCAAAAGCGGTGGATGGTCTTGTGCTTGAGTTCGCGAATCTGTAGGCGCAGGATAATCGCTTGCACGGCAGCCATCAGCAGCGCGCAGTAAGCGGCGAATGAGAGTAAGATGTGTGTCTGAAGCAGGGGGTTAAGATCGGTTAGCGGCTCGTAAGCAGCTCGCCCAAAATAACCTGCGCTAAGCCCAACCAAGGCAGCCGGCGCAGCAAGGATGCCAAGGCTTAATATCGGGCGATACAGACTAAACAGTATAAAAAACACCAAAAAGAACAAACTGATTAGGCTAATCGTGTTAAAGATGTTAAAATTAAGCCCGTACAGCGTGACGATTTTTGGGCATAGCAAGAATGCGTGCAATCCTGCGCCGATGATGAGCGCGGTGATGATTGAAAGTTTATTGATGGGTTGTTGCTTGATGAGTTTTTGATACAAGATCAGGCCG
>NZ_JAAELD010000011.1 GCF_024227015.1 Moraxella sp. | reverse complement strand
TCACTAGACTTCAAGGTTTTAAATATGGAGCTCTTATCGAGAATTGAACTCGAGACCTCTCCCTTACCAAGGGAGTGCTCTACCGCTGAGCTATAAGAGCGAAACCGATATATGGAGCGGGTGGCGGGAATCGAACCCGCACCATCAGCTTGGAAGGCTGAGGTTCTACCACTAAACTACACCCGCAGGGTAGTAAAAATAAGGTAGGGAAATAATGGTGGTGGGGGAAGGATTCGAACCTTCGAAGCTTTCGCGACAGAGTTACAGTCTGTTGGGTTTGACCGCTCCCCAACCCCACCAATTGGTACAGGTGTATCTTTTAATGATCTTTTAAAAGATTAAGCCCGATAAAAGGGCTTGACCTGAAAGATTTCTTAGGAGTGGTGCCGGCTGCCGGAATCGAACTGGCGACCTACTGATTACAAGTCAGTTGCTCTACCAACTGAGCTAAGCCGGCGGTGTTTCCTAAGTGGTGCGTATAATAACACAGATTTCAGATTGTGCAAGTTATTTTTTTATTAATTTTTAAATTTTTATATAAGTGTATGATTTTTATTATGTTATTTTTATATATTCTATCATGCTGGCCATCCTCAAATTTCTAGCTATATAGAACACCCTGCTCTAATTTATCATGTGTTATGGTTATTGGCAAAAGTAAAAAATCGTGTTATAAATAATCGCTTTTTATAGCTAATCTAAATAATTTCATTAAGGATTTATCATGAGAAAACCTCTTGCCTTGGCAGTATTGCTCGGACTAGGTCTGGCAAGCACCGCTCATTCTGCTCCCATCTTACAAGTCAATGGTGACTACAGTATTACGCAGCGCAATCATGCCAATGCATGGCTTGAAATTGACGTCAAAGCCTTTGAAGACAACATCACACGCCTTCAACAACAACTTGGTGACAAAAGTCAGATTTGTGCCATCATGAAAGCAGACGCCTATGGTAATGGCATTGACCTGCTTATGCCTAGCATCATCAAATTGGGTGTGCCTTGCGTTGGTATCGCCAGCAACGAAGAGGCAAAAGTTGTCCGAGCTCACGGCTATCAAGGTAAAATCGCTCGCGTACGCTTAGCCAGTGTAGACGAAGTTCAGTCAGGACTTGATTATAACATCGAAGAATTGATTGGTGACTTAACACACGCCACGGCTCTTGCTAAACTAGCCCAAGAACACGGCAAAGACATTAAGGTTCATCTTGCCTTAAATTCAGGTGGCATGGATAGAAACGGCATTGACCTAGCCCACAAGCAAGGTCAAAAAGACGCGGTGGCAATCACCAAATTAAAGGGGCTTGATGTCGTTGCCATCATGACACATTATGCTGTGGAAGATGAAGATTATGTGCGTGAGCGTTTGGCACTGTTTAAAGAACAAAGCTCGTGGCTTATCAAAAACGCCAAATTAGACCGCAGCAAACTCACCCTACACACCGCCAATTCATTCGCCACCATTGCTGTACCTGAAAGTCATCTTGACATGGTACGACCTGGCGGTCTTATCTACGGCGATACAATCGATGCCAAGCCTGCTTATAAGCCCATCATGAGCTTTAAGACCAAAGTTGCCAGCGTACAGTTTTATAAAGCTGGCACAAAAGTTGGTTATGATGGTACGCACGCGCTTACCCGTGATTCTTATTTGGCGAACCTGCCCTTTGGTTACTCGGACGGTTATCGCCGTGCCTTTACCAACAAAGGCGTGGTACTCATTGGCGGTAAACGTGCCAACGTTCTAGGCAAAGTGTCAATGAACACGACCATGGTGGACGTAACCGACTTTGTCAATGATGTTAAAATCGGTGATGAAGTGGTCATCTACGGCTCACAAGGCGAAGATAGAATCAGACAAGCTGAGATCGAGGAAATCAATGACGCTCTACTGGCAGATTTGTACACGATTTGGGGTAATTCAAATCCTAGATTTATCAAAGCTGATTGATTTAAATATGCCAAAAAGTAAAAATCCCACCTTGTGTGGGATTTTGTTTATTCAGAATTCTGTTATACAGAAAGACCTTTGCACGCCATTTCCACCGCCTTGACAATCGCCAACGCTTTTTTGTTGGTTTCGTCCCACTCTGCCACAGGGTCTGAGTCCGCCACCACGCCTGCCCCTGCTTGGATATGGACTTGCCCGTCTTTTAGTACGGCAGTACGAATAGCAATGGCAGTGTCCATGTTGCCCGCCCAGCCCAGATAGCCCACTGCTCCACCAAACACACTACGGCGAACAGGCTCGACTTCATCGATGATTTGCATGGCTCGGATTTTGGGAGCTCCTGACAGCGTGCCTGCTGGGAAAGTTGCACAAAATACATCTAGGGCGTCCTTATCAGCTGACACCACGCCTTCTACGTTGCTGGCGATGTGCATGACCTGCGAGTAGCGTTCAATAAACATTTTATCGGTTACCTTGACCGTGCCAATGTCGCATACCTTACCGATGTCATTACGCCCTAGGTCAATGAGCATCAGGTGTTCGGCGATTTCTTTTTGGTCGGAGAGTAGCTCAGCTTCTAATGCTAAATCTTCTGCCATATCCTCGCCACGCCGGCGAGTGCCTGCCAAAGGTCGCACGGTAACTTTACGCTCATCGCCCACTTTTTCAATACGAGAGAGAATCTCGGGTGATGCCCCCACGATGTGAAACGGCTCATCATTAGCAAGTTCGCCTTGGATAAGAAACAGATACGGAGACGGATTAAGGTATCTTAACGCCCGATACACCGCCAATGGGTCGCCACTGTACTCGCCTGATAGGCGTTGGGCGGGGACGACTTGCATGACATCGCCTGCTTTAATGTATTCCTTAATGCGGTTTACGTCCGTGCAGAATTTGTTTTGTCCTGTTTGTGAGACAAAATGCGGTAGGGGCTGTTTTTTGACGGTCAAATCAGGTTTGTGTGACAGCAGATTTTCAATAATATCAAGCTGTTTTACCGCTTTTTTGTAGCTGTCTTTGGCGTGTACATCCGCATAGACCACGATAGACAAGGTGTGTTCTAGGTTGTCAAACACCACGACAGACGATGATAGAGTCAGCCACATATCAGGCAGAGCCAAAGGGTTGGGCGAGTTTGACACGCCAACGGTCGGCTCAATCACGCGTATCATGTCATAACCAAAATAGCCCACGAGTCCGCCACTAAATGCAGGTAGGTCAGGCATTTCATTTTGGCTTGGGGTTTTATAATTCGCCATAAAGGCACGGATAAAATCAAAGGGGTCGGTGTCGTGCGTGGTCGTCTCGTCCTTGCGAGCATCCTTTAACACCACTTTACCGTCATGATACTCGATGACAATGTCCGAACCTAGCCCAATCATGGAGTATCTCGCCCAGCGTTCGCCCCCGACGACCGATTCAAACAGATAAGCGGACGCAAAAAATTTACGCAAATTGGCAAATACCGACACAGGCGTGGCATCGTCCATCAGGCGTTTTTTGATAAGCGGAATGTGGGTGTAGCCTTGCTCGGCTAAGGCGTGAAAGTCGGATAGGGATAGCATGTTTTTCCTAATTGTTATGTTAATTTTCTTATTTTATCACAAGTAACATGGCATGGTAATATCACCATAAAAAATAAAAGCCCTATCAGATGACAGGGCTCAGGTTGATGAATAAAATTATTGGATTTCTGATGATAGTGTAATATCTACATTACCCGCTACGGCTTTTGAATATGGGCAGACGTGGTGCGTTTTTTCTACGATACGAGCGAGCGTGTCAGCGTCAATGTCGGTGTTTTTGGCGATGACGTGGATGTTGCCTGACAAAAAGAGTTATCATCGCCTTCTTTATTTAGGTTGATGGTGACTTGTACTTCACTATCAAAGCTCACGCCCTCTGCTTTTTTGACCAACCCCAGTGCGCCATCAAAACACGCACCATAACCTACGGCAAACAGCTGTTCAGGATTTACACCATCTTTGCCCGAGCCAGGGCTCACCAGATTAAAAGTAGTCACGCTATCGCTTAGGGTGGCGGTGCCGTTTCTGGCACCAATGGCGGTGGCGGTGGTTGAGTAGATTTGAGCCATGTCATTCTCCTTTTTGGGTGTTTTTAGGTGCTTGTTATTAATTTCATCATAAAGATGAAATATGACAATTTCAAGAAAAACACCCGCTTCTTTACATGACTACCACAAAGCAGACAACTACCATTGATTTATCAATGAGCCTTCTCCCAATTCTCCCCCACGCCAATCTCCACCACCAAAGGCACGGCAAATTCCACGTCCCAGCCTAAGCTTTTGGCAGTGTCGGTCAGCACGTTTTGCATGGCGGTTTTGATAAGCTCACCTATCTCATCCGCTTTGTCGGCATCTACTTCAAATACCAATTCATCATGCACTTGGAGCAAAAGTTTGGCATGGTCTTTGGGCAGGACTTTATCCACGGCTATCATGGCAAGTTTGATAATTTCGGCGGCAGAGCCTTGTAGTGGGGCGTTAATGCTTGCCCGCTCCGCCCCTTGTCGTATCATGGCGTTTGATGAATTGATGTCGGGGGCGTAGAGCTTACGTCCCAATATGGTGGTAACATAACCTGTTGATTTGGCGTAACTTTTGGTATTTTCCATGTAGCCATGAATGGCAGGATAACGGGCAAAATACCGCTTGATGTAGTCCTTTGCCACGCCATTTTCTACGCCAAGCTGTTTGGCAAGCCCAAACACGCCCATGCCGTATAGTAGCCCAAAATTCACCGCCTTTGCCGAACGTCTCTCGTTTGGCGTTACGTCCGCCAAGTCTTTACCCATAATCTCGGCAGCGGTGGCGGTGTGAATGTCTAGGTTGTTTTTAAAGGCGTTAATCAAACTCTCATCGCCACTAAAATGAGCCATGAGCCTCAGCTCAATCTGCGAATAATCCGCCGCCATAATCACACGCCCTGTCGGTGCGATAAAGGCTTCACGAATGAGTCGCCCTGTGTCGGTGCGAATGGGGATATTTTGTAGGTTGGGGTCTGATGACGACAGTCGCCCCGTACTTGTCAAGGCTTGGTGGTAGCTGGTATGCACTCGCCCCTGTTTGTCGGCGACTTTGGCAAGAGCGTCCGTGTAGGTGCTTTTGAGCTTGGATAGACTTCTATGTTCTAGCACCACGTCCACAAGTGGGTGGTCAATCTTGGCAAGCACCGCCTCGGACGTGGAATATTGCCCTGTTTTGGTTTTTTTACCGCCTGCAATGCCTAATTTGTCAAACAAAATCTCGCCAAGCTGTTTGGGGCTTGCCACGTTAAAGGTTTCGCCCGCCAATTCAAACGCCTTTTGTTCTAATTGACTGATTTGATTGTCAAAAGCAAGCGACAATTTACCCAAAAATTCGGTCTTTACCAAAATGCCGTCATGCTCCATTTGGGCTAAGATTTGGGCGGTGGGAATTTCTAATTTGTGCAAAAGGCTATTGGCATTGGTATCTTTTTGCAAATAGTCATCAAACACACTAAACAAGCGATAAGTAATGTCCGCATCTTCGCACGCATAATCGCTTGCCTTATCCATGTCCACTTTATCAAAGCTAAGCTGTTTTGCCCCTTTACCTGCCACGTCTTCAAAGGTGGTGGTATTTACACCAAGATAGTGCTGTGCCAAATCGTCCATGTTATGCCGTGTCGCTACGCCGTTTATGACATAGCTCGCCAGCATCGTATCCATATGCCAATTATTTAGCTCAATGCCATATTTTTTAAAAACATGACTGTCGTATTTAATATGCTGTCCGATTTTACCGATATTGGGATCTTCTAAAATGGGTTTTAATTGATTTAAAACAAAGTCTCTATCTAATTGATTATCCAATAAAATATCAAAATCGCCCGTATGCCCCACAGGAATATAATAGCCTTCATAATTATTGGTTGCAACAGATACCCCAACCAAATCCGCCTTTTGCCAATCAATGCTGGTGGTCTCGGTATCAATGGCAAAATAAGGCACGCTATTTAATTTGTCAATAAGCGTATGAAGTTCATCAAGGGCATTTATGGTTTTATAAGTGCCTTGTTGAATGGGTAAGGGTTTAACAGATAATTCATCGCTTTTATCGGCTAAATTACCATCAAAAGGATTATTTATTTCATTATCGCTATTGTGATGGTTAAATAAATCATCGGTAATAGGCAAATCCGCCATTTTTAATAATGCTAACTGCTCTGCCATTTCTTTTTTAAATTCTAATGTCTTAAATAACTCATATAATGCTTTGGCACGTTTTATTTGTGTCTCTTTATTGTTATCTAATTTTAATTCGTCAAATGAAATAGGCAATTCTAAATTGGTAACAATCGTGGCAAGGGTGCGATTAAGCGGAATTTCGCCTTGATGTTCGTATATTTTTTGCCCGACCATGCCTTTGATATTGGCAAGATTTGCCAAAATGCCGTCAATGTCGCCATATTCGGTCAATAGCTTGCTTGCCGTCTTCGCCCCAACTTTTGGGATACCTGCAATGCCGTCCGATGAGTCGCCCATGAGCGTCAGATAATCGGCGATTTGGGTATTGTGTACGCCAAATTTGTCAATTACGCCCTGTACGTCCGTGATTTTGTCCTTAAAGCTGTCTTCTAAAATCACACAGTCATTAACCAGCTGTGCCATGTCCTTGTCGCCTGTGGAGATGACAACAGGATAGCCGTTTTGGCAAGCGGTGTGAGCAAGTGTGCCAATGATGTCGTCCGCCTCAAAACCGTCAATTTTGATAAGGGGAATGCCCAATTTTTCAATCAAATCATGAATATACGGAATCTGCACTCGCAAATCATCGTCCATAGGGGGGCGGTGGGCTTTGTAAGCATCTGATAATTCGTGGCGAAAAGTGGGGGCTTTGGTGTCAAAAGCGACCGCCATATAGACAGGCTTGTATTTTTTGATGAGCTTATTTAGGGCGTTTAGCACGCCACGAGTGGCATTGGTGGGCAAGCCGTCTTGGTTGGATAAAGGGGGCAAGCCGTGAAAACAGCGAAACAGATAATACGAGCCGTCCACGAGAATGACGGGTGGTTTGGATTTATCAATGGTGGACGTGTCAAAAGTGGCAAGGTTGGGGATGTCGGTGTAGGTCATGATTTTAATAACTTTTTTGAGATATAATTTGAACCATTATACCCAAAAATGACAAATTAGGGAAAATTTCCCCATAAAAAAGCCCTGATGGTCAGGGCTTAGATTTACCGCTTAATTATATTGGGTGCATTCAACATCTTCATCACGGCAAAACATTTCATGGTGCTTGGCTCGGCATTGCTTTAAGACATCAAGGCGAGCCTTGCCACGACTCGTGTTTTCAGAGCGATAAGTTTCGGTAAATGCTTTGACTTTGCAGACATGAACGCTGTCCTTGTTTTCTTTGACAAGCACAGGCACGCCCACAGGTACAGGTACGACAACCGTCCCTGTGCTTGGTGTGTCAATGGGCGCAACACAAGCAGATAAAAAAGACATGGCAAGAGCAATCAGCGCAATACGAGTTTTCATAAAATTCACCCAAAATAAAACAAAAAAATAATACCCTAAAAATTGTAAAGTATTATACAAAGACAATATAACGTAAATTTTTGGAATATGTAACAAATTGTAAAATTAATCAGCCTTCAAAAGATACAAACAAAAAGACGCCACCACCTCAAAACTTGTCTCACGCTTTAATGCTGTCTTCTTATCAAGCTTGGCTTTGTAGGTGTAGGGTGTCATGTCAATCAGATCAATCAAACTTTGATTATCCAGAACCATCGGATTGTCGATTTGCCATTCATCCACCAACTTAAATTCTGGCGCAAGTTCATCGATGAACTTAGTCGGTTGGTGCGGATTTACCGTATCGAACAGCCTTTCGCGCATGGCATATAGGTGCTGTGGCGCAGGTGTCGCCATCAGAAGATGACCACCAGATTTTAACACCCTTAACAGTTCTTTTTTTGGCAATGGGCTAAAAAAGCTCGTGCATACATCCACACTGTCATCTGCCACAGGCAACACCGAACCTGTGCCCACCACCCAAGTGATGTTCTTATTAACATGCTGATTTTTATAAGTTTTTGATGCAGTGATGATGGCGGTCTTGGCGATGTCTAAGCCAATGACCTGTACGCCCTGCTCTGCCAGAACGCTCGTGTAATAGCCTTCGCCGCAGCCGACATCCAACATGGTTTTTGGGGAAAGTTCGCTGACAACTTGACCGATTTTATCGCGTAATGGCGCATAGAATCCATTGGCTAAGAAACGCTTGCGAGCCTGAACCGAGACAGCCGTATCGCCCGCACTGCGGCTGTTCTTGTGCTGAACGACATGCAGATTGACGTAGCCATCTTTGGCGACATCGTAGCTATGTCGATTCTGACAGCTGTAAGTTCTACCATCCAAGATCAGATCGGTATAGCAAATGGGGCAAGTTAGCATAAGTGTTTGATGTTATTTTAGTTTTCGATGGCGAATGATTTCGATGATCATCGGAACCACTGACAGCACAATGATGCCAACCATAAAGAAAGTGAAGTATTTTTTGACAAATGGCAATTGCCCAAAAAAATACCCAAGCATGGTAAACGACACCACCCACAGAATCGCCCCAATCACATTATATCTGGCGAAGTCCTTATAGGGCATGTTCCCCATTCCGCCAACAAAAGGCGCAAATGTACGCACGATCGGCACAAATCTTGCGATGATGATCGTGCGACCGCCATATTTGGCGTAGTAGCTTTGGGTCTTGTGTAGGTAGGCTTGTTTGAAGATCTTAGAGTCAGGATTTGAGAATAGACGTCTACCAAAGTGCTTACCAATCTCAAAATTCACAAAATCACCAATAATCGCAGCGATGATCAGTAGCAACATCAACAGCCAAACATTCATCTCGCCGACAGCTGCAATCGCCCCTGCCGCAAACAGCATCGAATCACCCGGCAAAAACGGCGTAACCACCAGCCCTGTCTCACAAAAGACAATGACAAATAAAATGGCGTAAATCCACTTACCGTGATTATCCACCAATTCCTGCAGATGATCGCCAATATGCAAGATAAAATCAACGACGCCCAAAATAAAATCCACGATACGCTCTAGATGATAAAAAATAGTTATTTTATCACGGATTGAATATTTATAAAATAAATAGTTCAATCAAGAACCGCCCACCAAAAACCACCAAAAAAGCCACGTAAAAGGCAGCATCACTTGTGTTGATAACTGACTAAATGGATGAAAACAGGGTCATTTATAAATCTTCGTTGCGCCGTAAGAGAGAAATACAAAAAATAATACATGCCAATATTTTGCCAATACTTTCGGGTTTTACTATTTACTTTGGTGGTAATTTTTAGATTAAAGCAAATCCTTCCTTACCTTTTGTGTGTCATCTCTGAAGTCTTTAAAGTGGTCTATATTCACATCATAACTTGGCGGATTGATTAACACAATATTTTGACAAATTAAATCATCATAAAGCCAAAGAGCCTGCTGGGCAATCTCAGCCAAAGCCTCATCAGATAATTGAAAGTTTTGATAACTTTCATCACAAAAAGACAAGTCAGCAGATAACCCATAAGTTAATGCCAATTTTCTTAAAAAATAATACCCTTGACAATACCAATCATAAATCTGTGATAATTTATAAAAATCATCAGGATTGTTGATGAGCGATGATAAGGTTTGTTTTAATAGATTTTGATAATATGTCAAAAAATCCAAATAGGGACTGATGAGTTTTTCTAATTCAATCACTGCCTTTTTATCATTAAAATCCAAACCGATTAGCGTCAAATAATCATCAGGTGATATGTCCAATCTATATAGAATAACGCTAATCCACAACGATAAGCCTGTAGGTATACAAAATTCAACAAAAACCCCTG
>NZ_JAAELD010000010.1 GCF_024227015.1 Moraxella sp. | reverse complement strand
TCATCTTCTACGCTGACAAAGGCGATATTTCTATGAATGCCTGCACTTACAATGATTGTACTGTTAGCATAACGCAGGGCATTACCCGCCAAGTTTTGTACCACTCGATGCAAATAACGTCTGTCCGCCATGGCGACCACTTTTTGGGCAGGGGCGTTGATTTTAATGGTGATTGGCTTGTCTAATGCATTGGTTTCTCGCTCAATCTGCTCAAGTAAGTCTTTTAGGCAGATCATTTGCCAGTCCATTTGTGGCGAGCCTTCTTCAAGTTTGGCATAAGTCAAAATTTCATCAATCAAATCATTAAGCGACTCAATGTCTTCATCGATGTAATTTTTTTGGCTTTGGCGTGACTCATAGTCGTCATCATCAGCGAGCATATCCACCGCAAAGCGAATGCGAGCGACAGGCGTTCTAAGCTCATGTGATACCGCCCTTGTCAGTTCTCTTTGCGACTGAATCAGGCGTTTGATGTGTTTGGTCATGGAGTTAAAGGCAGATGATAAGCGAGCAATATCATCACTACCGACCACTTGTACACTGGTTTCTAGATCGCCTTTTGCTACTTTATTGACCCCAGCTTGT
>NZ_JAAELD010000009.1 GCF_024227015.1 Moraxella sp. | reverse complement strand
GCCCGTGTGCCAAACCTGCTTGTCAATGGGGCGACAGGGATTGCGGTGGGTATGGCGACCAACATGGCACCGCATAACCTGACCGAAGTCGTGAATGCTTGCCTTGCCTATGCCGACAATCCGCAGATTGATGGCGATGAGCTGGCAAGCCACATCAGCGGACCTGATTTCCCCACAGGTGGTATCATCTATGGGCGAAGTGGCATTTCTGACGCTTATCGCACAGGCAAAGGGCGACTGCACATTCGTGGGCGTTATGTCATTGAAAATATGGAAGGGGCAAGCAAAGACCGTGAACGCATTGTCTTTACCGAGATTCCTTATCAAGTCAATAAAGCCAAACTCATTGAGCAAATTGCCCAACTTGTCAATGACAAAAAATTAGACGGTATCACAGGCGTGCGTGATGAGTCCGACAAAGAGGGTATGCGGATTGCCATTGACCTAAGACGTGGCGAAAATGCCGAAGTGGTGGTGAATAATCTATTTTTGCAAACGCCCTTAGAGTCCAGTTTTAGCATTAACATGGTTGCCCTTGACAACGGACAACCACGCCTTATGACCTTGCATGACTTGATTGCCAGCTTTATCCGTCATCGCCAAGAGGTTGTTACACGCCGTACCATTTTTGAGCTTAATAAAGCCAAAGCTCGTGGGCATCTGTTAGAGGGCTTGACCATTGCCCTTGCCAATATTGATGACATCATTGAGACCATTAAAAAGTCCGCCAATCGCTCTGAGGCTCGTGAAAACCTGCTTGGGCGTATCTGGCAGGCGGGCAATGTGGTTGCCATGCTAAAAAATGCAGGGGCAACGTCTATCCGCCCCGACATCATAGAAGGTGAGGATTTAAACACCCCGTTTGGGCTTATCAATGACGACAAAGAATACCGCCTATCGCCCGACCAAGTAAATGCCATTTTGGACATGCAGCTGCACCGCTTGACGGGTCTGGAGCAGGACAAATTGTCCAAAGAGTACCAAGAGATCTTGGGCGAGATTGCACGCTTACAGATGATTTTGGCGGATTTTGATAAGCTGATGGGCGTGATTAAGGCGGAGCTTATCCAAATCCGTGATGATTTTGGCGATGAGCGTAAGACCGATATTGTGGACGCACGAGCCGATTTTAGCCGTGAGGATTTGATTCCAGAGCAGACGGTTGTCATGACTGTGTCGCATACAGGTTATGCCAAGACTCAGCCGATTGGTGATTATCAAGCCCAAAAACGTGGCGGCAAGGGCAAATCAGCAACCGCCATGAAAGAAGATGATGTCATTGAGCATTTGCTCGTGACCAGTACGCATGCTCATATTCTGTGCTTCACCAATACAGGGCGAGTGTTTGGTTTGCGTGGTTTTGAGGTGCCAATCGCAAGCCGTGGTTCAAAAGGCAGACCGCTTGTCAATCTCATCAACATTGAGCCTGATGAGAGTGTTACCGCCATCTTGCCAGTAGAATCGCTGTCTGATGATGGCAAATTTGTGTTCTTTGCTACGGCAAGTGGCACGGTCAAGCGAGTGGCGCTGTCGCAGTTTGCCAATTTGCGTGCCAATGGACTTCGAGCCATTGACCTTGTGGACGGTGATACCTTGATTGGCGTGGCGATTACGGACGGTGAGCAGGAGATTATGCTGTTCTCTAACGAAGGTAAAGCCATTCGCTTTAAAGAATCCGCCATTCGTGCCATGGGACGTACCGCCAAGGGCGTGCGTGGTATCCGTGTCAATCTCTTAGCCAGTCTCGGCTTAGACGATGACGAACCGACCGATGATGACACCGATGACACCGATAATGACAGCGTGGTGTCGGTCAGTCGTGTGGTGTCGCTCGTGGTTGCCCCACAGGCAGGCGAGATTTTGACAGCGTGTGAAAACGGCTATGGCAAACGCACTCCGATTGACGACTATCCGACCAAAGGGCGTGGCGGTCAAGGCGTGATTGCGATTAAGACGTCAGAGCGTAACGGTCAGCTTGTCAAGGCGGTAGCGGTAACAGGCGATGAAGACGTGATTTTAATCTCCGATAAAGGCACGCTTGTCCGCACACCTGTCGCCCAAATCGCAACCGCAGGACGTAACGCCCAAGGGGTCAAGCTCATTCGCATTGGCGAGAGCGAAACGATGGTGGGGCTTGCGTGTGTGGAGCATGAAGAGCCAAGCGATGATGATAGTGATAGCGAACTTGGCGAGATGATAGAAACGAGCCAAGACAGTGAATGATAAAAAAGGCGGATTGATGTCCGCCTTTTTGTTTGGGGGTATTAGTTTTTTGACTTAAGCCACTATCTTATTTTCTAGAAAAAACAAGATAGTATTTTTG
>NZ_JAAELD010000008.1 GCF_024227015.1 Moraxella sp. | reverse complement strand
CCACAACTCACAGATCGGCAAACAACACGACCATCATGTCGGGCCGCCAAGCCATAGCACGATCAATTAGGATTCTAACACATCAACAAGCCATCATCTAAACCAGTTTTCGATGCAGAAAACGCTGATGTAGTTGGCAGGTTACAAAATTGAGAGCCTACAGACGTATCGGCGGCCATATCTAAGGCATCGATTTTTGGTCTATTTTGATGGATGCGGCAAATATCGTCGACGACGAAACACAATCATCGATACGCAAGGCCCTCGTGGCTCTCTCTGCTTTATATTGATATTGATAACCGATATTGGTGGTCATAATGCAATGGTGTCTGCCTTGAATTTGCTAATAGGCCATGTCTTGAGGGTGTAATATTTTCATCTTTTTGAACAGATTCATGTATGGGCATGAAACCTCAATTGGTGGTATACCACCAGTGCAACTGCACATAAAATTGCATTCTCCTGTCCAAACAATCAATATGGTCCTGTTTCTATGCGATAACGTAAGATTAAAGTCGCTGCGCTCTTCATTATCT
>NZ_JAAELD010000007.1 GCF_024227015.1 Moraxella sp. | reverse complement strand
TTCGCCTAGGATACCGTGCTTGGTGCCTAGTAGGTAGTGAAGCATATATTCATGCCCCTTGCCCGATGAGCCAAGCAGATTTGACCGCCAGATGAATAGGTTTCTTGGGAAGTTGGCAGGATTGTCAGGCGACTCAGCAGCAAAACGCACATTACCATTTGCCAAATTATCCACAACATAGCTCTCGATGTCCTGCCCTGATGACTTGGCAAGACGACCAAGCTCCAAGGGGTTCATATTAAGCTGTGGGGCGGACGGTAGCCAGCCTGCACGCTCGGCTCGCACGTTGTAGTCAAGCATATGCTCAGGAAACTCTGATTTATCAGCGTGTGGCGATAGAATCTCATGAGCCGAGACTTTTTCGTGTCGCCATTGGCTTGAATGATTATAAAAGAAGCTCGTGCCATTCATGTGGCGTGGCGGTCTGTGCCAGTCTAGGGCAAAGGCAACAGGAGCCCAGCCTGTCTGCGGTCTTAGTTTTTCTTGACCGACATAGTGAGCCCAACCGCCCCCTGTCTGACCGATACAGCCACACAGCATAAGCATATTGATAACGCCACGGTAGTTCATGTCCATGTGATACCAGTGGTTCATGCCTGCCCCGATGATGACCATCGATTTGCCATGAGTCTTGTCGGCATTGTCGGCAAATTCACGTGCGATTTGAATGACTTTTTCACGGCTTACGCCTGTGATTTTCTCTTGCCAAGCAGGGGTACCTGCCACGGTGTCATCATTATAATCATCAGTTACGTGCTGACCGCCCACGCCATTGTCCACGCCAAGATTGGCAAGCATTAAATCAAACACTGTTACCACTTTGACTGTTTCGCCATTGGCTAGTGTAAGCGTTTTGCAAGGCACATTTTTGTACTGGATATTATCCCCTTCGGCGGCGGTAAAGTAAGGATGTTCATCACCGCCAAAGTAGTCCATGCCAACCGTTGCCGTCTCGCCTGAGCCTTTTAGGGTCAAGGTCAAATCGACATCTGTGTTGTTTGTACCTTCTTTGTTCTCCAAGTTCCAACGACCGCTCTCGCCCCAACGGTAGCCAATCGCCCCATAAGGCGACACCAGCTCGCCATTATTATTGATGGCGATGGTTTTCCACTCGGGGTTATTGTCTTGACCTAGATTGTCCACCAAGTCAGACGCACGAAGGAACCGCCCTGCTCGTGCCGATTGCCCTTCGCCTTCGACCATGACCAGCATGGGCAAATCGGTGTAGCGTTTGGCATAGTCGGTAAAGTAGGCACTCGGGTTTTTTAGATAAAATTCTTTGATAATCACATGACAAAACGCCTGAGCCAACGCTGCATCTGTGCCTTGTTTTGGGTTTAGCCATAGGTCGCACAGCTTGGCAATCTCGGCATAGTCAGGGGTGATGGCGACAGTTTTTGTGCCTTTATAACGCACTTCGGTAAAAAAGTGAGCGTCAGGGGTACGGGTCTGCGGTACGTTTGACCCCCATGCGATGATGTAGTCAGAGTTGTACCAGTCGGCAGCTTCTGGCACGTCTGTCTGCTCACCCCAAGTCATCGGAGATGCAGGTGGCAAATCGCAATACCAATCATAAAACGACAAACACACCCCACCGATAAGCGACAAATAGCGAGAGCCAGCGGCATAGCTAATCATACTCATGGCAGGAATGGGTGAGAAGCCAATGATACGGTCAGGACCAAAGGTCTTGGCGGTGTAGATATTGGCGGCGGCGATGATTTCCACTACTTCATTCCATGACGAGCGAACAAAGCCCCCCATGCCTCGCTTGGATTTGTACTGCTCGGTCTTGGCTGGGTCAGTTACGATACTTGCCCATGCGTCCACAGGGTTTTTGTGGGTCGCCTTGGCTTCACGCCAAAGTTTTAGCAAGGGTTTACGCACTTTGGGGTATTTGACACGGTTGGCAGAATACATATACCAACTATAAGACGCACCACGGGGACAGCCACGAGGTTCGTGGTTGGGCAGGTCTGGGCGAGTGCGTGGGTAGTCGGTTTGCTGAGTCTCCCACGTTACCAGTCCGTTTTTGACATAGATTTTCCATGAGCATGAGCCTGTACAGTTCACGCCATGAGTTGAGCGGACGACTTTGTCAAACTGCCAACGACTGCGGTAGCTGTTCTCCCAATCACGGTTTTCATCACGAATCTCGCCGTGTCCGTCAGCGTATTCGCCCGTTTTTTTCTTAAAAAAACGGAATTGGTCTAATAAATGGCTCATAAATCCCCCTTGTGGGTTGGCTAAACTTAAAAAGTTTTTGGCTAAATTGATGAGCTTACTATAAAGGAAACCACCAAATTAAGGTATTAACTTGACGGCTAGGGGGGATAATACCAAGGGGGTAGGTATAGGTTTTTGGTCAATTTGCGGGCTTGATATTTATCAATTCATCAGCCAAATCAAACCATAATAAACAAAAAAACAGCCCACTAAGGACTGTTTTTATTAATTTAAACTTAAAAAACTAACTTAGAATGGAATGTCATCATCTTCAACATTTGATGCCGCAGGCTTGGCCGCAGGTGGTGCAGATTCTGCTTTTGGTGCTGCAGATGGCGCGCCAAATGAGTTATTAGTCGCCATGTTGTTCTGAGTTGGTCTGGGCGACTGAGCAGGAGTTTGACCAGCAAAGCCGTTTTGAACTTGCGCGTTCGGGTTTTGACCGAAGTTACCACCTTGGTGACCGCCAAAGCCATCTTGACCGCCCTGATTATAATCATTAAAACCTTGACCCTGCTGATAGCCTTGGTTTTGATTAAAACCGCGGTTCTGGTTATTGCCCCATTGTTGGTTGTTCTGGTTTTGATAACCACCAAAATTATTGCCGTAATTATTGCCGCCTTGGTTGCCATAACCGCCGCCCTGCTCATTGTTCGAGCTTAGCATGCGCATCTCTGAAGCGCGGATCTCAGTGCTGTAGCGCTCGATGCCTTGTTGGTCGGTGTATTTACGGGTCTGTAGGCTGCCTTCGATATATACCATGCTGCCTTTACGCAGATATTGAGCGGCGATCTCGCCCAAACGATTAAATAAACTGATGCGATGCCATTCGGTCTGTTCTTTGCGCTCGCCGGTGTTCTTATCCGTCCAGCGCTCTGATGTCGCTACCGAAATGTTGGTAACGCCGCCACCGTTTTGGAATTGACGTACTTCAGGATCATTACCCAGACGACCTACAATAATTACTTTATTTACGCTACTCATAATAAACTCATTCACTCATTTAATTAAATTTCCGTACAGACCGCTCTTGTTATCACATTAAGTCTGTGTGCCTACTTTAACCAATTTTATTAAAAATAGCAAAAAGTATTTTGTAAGCCAAATAAAAAACCATCCACACAATGGATGGCTTTTTATCACTTTTTTAGTCCATATTTAGCATCGGACGCAGAAATCTTCCGGTGTGCGACTTTTCGTCTTGTGCCACTTGTTCGGGCGTGCCTGTGGCGACAATCTCGCCCCCACCCGAGCCACCTTCATAACCCAAATCGACGATATGGTCAGCGGTCTTGATGACGTCTAGGTTATGCTCAATGACCACCACCGTGTTGCCCTTATCACGCAAGGCGTGCAAGATGTCAAGCAGTTTGGCAATGTCTTCAAAATGCAAGCCTGTGGTCGGCTCATCTAGGATATAAAGCGTTTGCCCTGTGTCTCGTTTGGCAAGCTCTTTGGCGAGCTTAACTCGCTGTGCTTCGCCCCCTGACAATGTCGTGGCGGATTGCCCAAGCTGAATGTAGCCCAAGCCCACCTGCATAAGAGCTTCTAATTTGCGATGAATGGCAGGAATAGCCTCAAAAAACGCCAAGGCATCCTCTACCGTCATGGCAAGCACGTCCGAGATAGATTTGCCCTTGTAGTGGACTTCTAGGGTCTCACGGTTGTAGCGACTGCCTGCACAGACATCGCACGGCACATACATATCGGGCAAAAAGTGCATTTCCACCTTTATCATGCCGTCCCCTTGACAGGCTTCACAGCGACCGCCCTTGACGTTAAAGCTAAACCGCCCTGCCTTATAGCCCCTTGCCCGAGCTTCGGGGGTCTGGGTAAATAGGTCTCTGATGAGCGTAAACACGCCCGTATAAGTGGCAGGGTTGGAGCGTGGCGTGCGACCGATTGGCGACTGGTCTATGTCCACCATTTTATCAAGGTGTTCAAGCCCTGTGATTTTGTCATACGGCTCAGGCACAAGCGTGGTTGCGTTATTTAGGTGCGTGGCAGACAGTGGCATGAGCGTGCGGTTGATGAGCGTGGATTTACCCGAACCCGACACGCCTGTGATACAGGTCATGACACCGATTGGGATTTGCAGATTGACATTTTTTAAATTATTGCCCTTTGCTCCGTCTAGGCGGATATATAGGGGTTCGGTAATGGTTTTTTTGCCTTTTTTAATCTCGCCTGTTTTGGCACTGTGGCGGATTTTTGGGATTTCAATGCGTTTTTTGCCGGATAAATATTGCCCTGTTAATGAGTTGTCATTCTTGGCAATCTCATCTGCCGTCCCTGTGGCAATCACACGCCCCCCATGCACGCCTGCCCCCACGCCAATGTCAATGATGTGGTCGGCGGTGCGAATGGCGTCTTCGTCATGCTCCACGACAATAACGGTATTGCCCAGGTCTCGTAGGTGAGTCAGCGTAGATAACAAGCGGTCATTGTCTCGTTGGTGCAAGCCAATGGACGGCTCATCAAGCACATACATGACCCCCATAAGCCCCGCTCCGATTTGGCTGGCTAGGCGGATACGCTGGGCTTCCCCACCCGATAACGTCTCGGCAGAGCGGGCAAGGGTTAGGTATTCTAAACCCACTTTGGTCAAAAAGCCCAAACGTTCACGGATTTCTTTAAAAATCTTATCCGCCACTTCGCCTTTGTGTCCGCCGATGTGCAGGTTTTCATAATATTCCCACGCTTGCCCTATCGGCAGGGCAATGATGTCGCCCACGCCCCGTCCGTCCACTTTGACGTTACGGGCGATGTCGTTTAGGCGAACGCCATTACAGACATTACAAGTGGTATCAGATAAATATTGGGCAAGCTCATCTCGCACGATGTTGCTTGTGGTGCTGTGATAACGGCGTTCTAGGTACGGTAAAATCCCTTCAAATGGCACGGTTTTGGTTGTTTTACGCCCACGCTCATCGGTAAAATTAAAGGTCAGTTTTTCTTTGCCCGAGCCGTTTAAAATGATAGTTTGCTCTTTTTTGGTTAAGTCTTGCCACGGCTTATCCATGTCAATGCCAAAATGCGTGCAAACGGTTGTCAATAGCCCAAAATAATACGCATGGCGTTTGTCCCAACCGTGTATCGCCCCCTGATTTAAGGACTTGGCAGGTTCGGTAACGATACGTTCGGCGGAGAAATACTGGCGTTTGCCAAGCCCATCACAAGACGGACACGCCCCAGCAGGATTGTTAAAGCTAAACAGGCGTGGCTCCAACTCACTCACCGCCCTATCGCAGGCAGGACAAGAGTGCTTGGCGGACAGCACGGTCTCGCTCTCATCATCCATGTTGTGCAAAATGGCAATGTCCGAGCCTAGCCGTAACGTGGTCTCCAAACTCTCCGCCACTCGATTACCCAAATCATCTCGCACCTTAAATCTATCCACCACCACGTCTATGGTGTGTTTATGCGTTTTGGCAAGGGTTGGCAACTCGTCCATGTCATAGACCACCCCGTCAATGCGAACTTTGGTAAAGCCCTGTGCTTGTAAGCTCTCCAATAGGGCAATATGCTCGCCCTTACGCTCACGCACGACAGGGGCAAGAAGCATGAGCCGTGTGCCGTCAGGCTTGGCAAGAATGTCGTCCACCATTTCGCTCACCGTTTGGGCGACCATCGGCAGACCGTGTTCGGGGCAATGGGGCGTGCCGACACGAGCAAACAGTAAACGCAGATAATCATACACTTCGGTAATCGTGCCGACTGTGGAGCGGGGGTTGTGGTTGGTGGATTTTTGTTCAATGGCAATGGCAGGAGATAAGCCTTCAATGCTATCCACGTCAGGCTTTTCCATTTGACTTAGAAATTGGCGAGCATAAGCAGACAGGCTCTCCACATAACGCCTTTGCCCTTCGGCGTAGAGCGTATCAAAAGCCAGCGATGATTTGCCCGAACCTGACAAACCCGTGATTACGACCAACTTGTCTCGCGGAATATCCACGTTGATGTCTTTTAGGTTGTGGGTTTTTGCCCCTTTGATACTGATGTATTCGTGTGCCATGATGTGCCTTTATTATTGTTAAAAAAATATTAAATTCCTAGCTATATGGGGTTAAAAATCCTTAATTTAAAGCGAATTTTAAGTATAATATCCATAAATTTTTTGACTTAACCACATGACCACAGCTCCTACCATTCGCGCCTTTCTTGGCGGCTCATTCGACCCTGTCCATCTGTCACATCTACAGATGGCGACACACGTGCATCAGACGCTTAGCCAATTCATCCAGAATGATCCACATGGTCGATTTGCTAAGATTGATGTCTGTCTACTGCCCACCGCAGGCAACCCCTTTAAGGACAAACCCACGGCAGATGCTCATCGCCTCGAGATGCTACGCCTAGCCACCCAAGGCACGCCTATTAATATCGACACGCACGAGCTGGCTCAGACACCGCCCGTCTATACCATCGATACCGTCCGCCATCTACGCCAAATTTACCCCAATGATCGGCTGATTTTTATCATGGGACAAGACAGCCTGCACGCCCTACCTACTTGGAAAGACGGCGATGAGATTTTGGATTTTGTGAATATTTGGGCATTCATGCGCGGTGATTTTGAGCCTGTCGGTGATTTGTCCACTCAAGTATTAGAAAATTTAACGGATGATTTGGGTGAATTTTTGTCCCAAAACGGCAGAATCTATCAAGACAACACGCCCATCACCGCCATGTCATCATCCATGGTTCGTAAGCTATTGGCAGATCGCGATCCAAAGGCAAGGCAGTTTTTGACAAAAAGCGTGCTGGATTATATTGACAAACACGCCATTTATGCCTAAATTATGCTATAATAATCAGTTATTCAACACGAAAGTCGATTAAACACATGACCAACAAACAAAACACTCAAAACCTAAGCCTAGATGAGCAAATCAAACTTGCCACCGAAGCTCTGGATGACCTAAAAGCCAAAGAAATCACCGTGATGACGGTCGAGCATTTGACTGAAGTTGCCGAGCGCATCGTCATCGCTAACGCCACCTCAAAACGCCACGTTAAAGCGCTTGCTGACAAGCTCGGCGCCGCTGCCAAAGAAGCAGGTCTGATGCCACTGGGCCGTGAAGGCGATAAAGACAGCGACTGGACGTTGGTGGACTTGGGCGCGGTTGTGGTGCACATCATGACCCCGCAGGCTCGCGAATTCTATGACCTAGAAGGTCTTTGGTCATCACCAGAAGCCCTGCAAGCTTTGGCTGTCCAAAAAGCATAATTCATACACCCTAAACCGCCCTAACTCACTAGGGCGGTTTTTTATTTACCGAAAATCTTTTATAATAAGTGATTTAAAATTTGGAAAATGACACGCATGGATTTGGACGACCTTATCAGCTTTGACCGCACCCACCTTTGGCACCCTTATGCCAGTTTGCCCCCCACTTATGCCAATCATCTTATCAGTCATGCCGATGGTGTACGCCTATATATGGCAGATGGCACGGCACTCATTGATGGTATGTCCTCATGGTGGGCAAGCATTCACGGCTATAATCACCCCACCCTAAATCAGGCGGTGATGGCACAAATTGGCAAAATGAGTCATGTGATGTTTGGTGGGCTGACCCACACGCCTGCCATCAAGCTTGGTCAAAGACTGCTTGGCATTACGCCCAAAAACTTAACCAAAATATTCTATGCCGACAGTGGCAGTGTGGCGGTAGAAGTCGCCCTAAAAATGGCATTACAATACCAATTGGCAAGGGGTTTGCCCCACAAAAACGCCTTTGGTAGCACACACTCAGGCTATCATGGTGATACTTGGCACGCCATGAGCGTCTGCGACCCCATAAACAGTATGCACGCCATCTATGGCAAACAGCTTCCTGTGCAGTATTTTTTACCCTCGCCACCGATGGGCTTTGATGCGCCCCTTGATGAGACGACACGCCGACAGATGGACGACTTTTTTGGGCGGTATCATGACAAATTGGCAGGCTTTATCATTGAGCCAATCGTACAGGGAGCAGGGGGCATGCGGTTTTATTCGCCTGAATATCTGTTGCATTTGCACGCCCTTTGTCAGTATTATGACGTGCTACTGATTTGTGATGAGATAGCCACAGGCTTTGGGCGAAGTGGGGCGATGTTTGCGGTCAATCATGCAGGTATTTGCCCTGACATCATGACGCTTGGCAAGGCATTGACAGGCGGTTATATGAGCTTTGGGGCAACCATGACCACCGATAAAGTGGCAAATACCATTCATGACAGCCCCTACCCTGCTCTCATGCATGGCCCGACCTTTATGGGTAATCCCTTAGCGTGTGCGGTGGCGTGTAAGAGCATTGATATGGTACTGGCTATGGATAGCCCAACTGTCGCTCGTGGTATGCAGGATAAACTCTCCGCCCACCTGTCGCCATTAACATCATGGCAACAAGTGGCGGACGTACGAGTGCTTGGGGCGATAGGCGTGATTGAGATGAAAGAGCCGATAACTATGCCCGTTTTTCAGGCACTGTTGCCAAAATACGGCATTTGGGTGCGACCCTTTGGCAAACTTGTGTATCTAATGCCAGCGTATGTGATGAGCGATGAAGAGCTAGGGGAGTTGTGTGGTGGGCTTATTAGGCTTTTAAAAGAGTATTTTCAAGGAAACACGCCATGACCACCCTATTCATCACAGGCATAGACACCGACATCGGCAAGACGTACGCCACGGGCATTTTGGCTCGCCACTTGCTGTCATCTGGCAAATCGGTCATCACCCAAAAGCTGATACAGACAGGCGTTACCGCACCGATAGCCGATGACATCAGAACCCATCGCACTCTCATGAATGTGCCACTCATGGACGTGGACACAGACGGCACGACTTGCCCCCTGACCTTTGTCAAGCCTGCCAGTCCCCACCTATCGGCACGCCTAGAAAACCGTACGATAAATCTAGACGACATCACGCACGCCACCGACAAGCTGAACGAACGCTTTAACATCGTGCTACTAGAAGGGGCAGGCGGTGTGCTTGTACCGATAAATGACCATATCTTGACACTAGATTATATCGCCACGCACGACTATCCTGTGATTGTGGTTACATCGGCTCGCTTAGGTAGCATCAATCACACCCTACTGACCTTAGAGGCGATACACGCTCGGGGGCTTAGACTCTTTGCGGTGGTGTTTAATCATCATTTTGATACTGATGGCGACATCAGTGCCGATACGCTAAACTTTTTGCAAAACCATGTGAGAGAAAATTACCCCACCGCCTTATTTTTGCGACTTGATGGCGGGCAAATCATGGCATTTGATAAAGTGGCGGATAGGTTTTAGACAATCTTATAATACCACTCATGCCCCACCCCAAAACCAATCTCCATAAGGCTTGATAGTATCCGCCCTGTCAGCCCCCACACCACTTCGGGTATACCGTCATCATCGCAGTCATAGACCCATGCAGGGGTATGCATTTTGGCGGTACTATTCGTGATTTGGCGGTCAAAGACAAAATCCACAGGCGTGCCATATAGCACATCAAAGGGTAGCCAAAACAGCCGAGCTATCTCGTCCTCGCTGGGGACGAGCTTATCCACCACCTCCGCCCCCACACAGGCGACTACAGGACGAACCAGTAAGCCCTTTTTGGAAATCTGCATCGGCAAATACCCCAAAATCTGGGCGTCCGCTCCAACAAGCCCCACCTCTTCGCACGCTTCACGCAGGGCAACTTCTGCCGAGCTTTTGTCCGTGTCATCTCGTTTACCACCGACCAAGGACACTTCCCCTGCATGGCTACTAAGACGATTTGACCGCCTTGTCAAAAGTAGCTTTGGCGTAGGTTCGTCCGTGATAACGATAAGCACACACGCCTGCGGGGGTGGGCTGTCATTTAATAATTTTTGATAATGCTTTATCGCACCCTCACGCACCAGCCCCGTCAAAAGCTCGTTGTTATCCGTATAAGGCAAAATATCCACGCCCTGATAGTCCGCTAGGGCTTGGGCGAGCGTATAAAAGCGGTGCGATATTGGTAAATTTACCGTTTGTTTATCTATAAATACGCTGTCTTTATCATTCATAAAATCATTTGTCATTTTGCTTATTTTCATTTAAACTGACCCTATTTACCCTATCATATCATCATGTCCTTTTGCTTACAATGCGGTCACCCCGCCACCCACACCATACCAGACGGCGACACTCGTCTACGCCTAGTCTGCACGTCCTGCGGTTATATTCATTACGAGAATCCAAAGATGATTTGCGGCGTGCTTGCCTTACATCAAGGCAAAATCCTACTGTGTCGCCGAGCCATTGAGCCACGCTATGGGCTATGGACGCTGCCAGCGGGCTTTATGGAAAATGGCGAAACCATGGCGGACGGCGCAAAACGTGAAACGGTCGAAGAAGCCGAGGGCATGGCAATTGGTTTGAAACTATACGCCCTATTTGACCTGCCAAACTTAGGGCAGATTCACGCCATGTATCTTGCCAACTTACAAGACGGTAAATTTGGCGTTGGTAGTGAAAGCTTAGAATGCGGACTATTTTCCCCTGATGAAATAGACATGGAAAATTTGGCGTTTGAGACGGTCAAGCAGACCATTGAGCATTATTTGGCAGATAAAGCAGCATTGGAAAAATTAGGCAAAGACAGTGATGACTTTAGCAATTATCCCCTGCATGAGATCTGTATTGACACCCACCTTGTAAAATAAATAAAAACCACAGAATCACTCCTGTGGTTTTTATTTTTAGACGATGCCTCTTGATTTTAATAAGGCCGTGACATCAGGCTTCCTACCCATAAATCTCTCAAATAGCGCCATCGGCTCATCCGACCCACCTTGGGACAAGATGGCATCCACAAAATCTTGCCCTGTCTTGCGGTTGAATAGCCCTTCTTTTTCAAATCGGGTAAAGCCATCACTGGCAAGCACCTCAGACCATAGGTAGCTATAATAGCCCGCCGAATAGCCACCTGAGAAAATATGATTAAAACTATGCCCCGTACGAATCCACTCAGGGTCATTCATCACAGAGATATTCTGACGAATGTCCTCGCGAATTCTTGCAATCGCGCCGTGATCGCCCGCCTGATATTCAGAATGTAACCTAAAATCAAACAAGCCAAATTCAAGCTGACGAATGATATTGGTCGCTGACTGATAATTCTTAGCTTCAAGCATCTTGTCAATGATGTCTGTTGACAGTGATTCACCCGTTTGGTAATGCTTAGAAATAAGCGCAAGCGTATCCACATCCCACGTCCAATTCTCAAGCATCTGACTGGGAAATTCCACCGCATCCCACGCCACGCCATTAATGCCTGACACCGCCTGCACATCAACCTTAGTCAGCATGTGATGCAGCCCATGCCCGAACTCATGGAACAAGGTCTCCACTTCGCCATGCAACAGTAGCGCCGGCTTATCATCGCTGGCACCGCCAAAATTACATACAAGCATCGAGACTGGCAGCTGGATCTCGCCATCGCTCGTCTTATAACGCCCAATCACACTGCTGTGCCAAGCGCCACTTCGCTTATTCTCACGCGCAAATAAATCCAAATAAAAAGACGCGATGTGCTTGCCACCCTTGAATAATTCAAAGAATCTTACATCGTCATGGATGACAGGCACGCCCGTCTTTTCACGCACACGAACGCCAAACAGACGCTCGGTCAGCTCAAACATACCCAACAGCACCTGATCAACAGGGAAATATACTCTTAGCGCCTCCTTGTCAATGCTGTAGCGTTCTTGTTTTAACTTCTCAGACAGATAAGCAAAATCCCAAGGCATTAGCGTGTCAGATTCTGCCAACAGGCCATTTTGTTTGGCGTATGCTTCTAATTCTTTGACTTCTGCTTTAGATTTGTCGTGTGTTTTTGCCAATAAATCATTTAAGAACTCTAACACTTGTGCTGGGCCTTCTGCCATTTTTTTGGCAAGCGAATATTCGGCATGTGAATTAAATCCTAAAAGCTTGGCGCGCTCCAGCCTTAGTTCTGCCAGCTCATTCATGATGGATGTATTGTCCCACTTGCCAGCATTAGGTCCTTGATCGGATGCGCGAGTGCGATACGCCTCGAACATTTGTCGTCTTAATGCTCGATCATCAGCATAGGTAACGATGGCGGCATAGCTTGGATAGTCGAGTCCGAAGCGATAACCTGCAACGCCCTTAGATTCAGCTGCTTTCTTAGCACTTGCCAAGGCGATGTCGCTAAGCCCTGCCAGTCTTGATTCATCATCAATGACAATCTCAAAACCCATCTCAGCATCCAGCACATTATTGCCAAACTGCGTGCCAAGCTCCGACAACCTGGCGGAGATTTTGGCATAACGCTCAGCAGCCTCACCCTCTAACGTCACGCCCGACAACTTAAAATCAAGCAGCGCATTATCAATCGCCTTTTTTTGAGCTTTGGAATAAGAGGCGTACTCTTTGCCCTGTTTTAGCTTATTAAAGGCCTCATAAAGTGGTCGATACATCCCAAACCACGTATCAAACTCTGTCAGGCTTTGCTTAGCTTCATTAAATACAGCACGCAGCGCATCAGAATTTTTTAGCGAATGCAGCTGACTGACCGCCGACCATGCACGTTCAAGCTTATTCTGCGCGTCTTCTAGTGGCGCATAGAAATTCTGCCAAGTGATGACGTCTTGCGCTGTTAATGTCTTAACGGCGTTGGTGTTATATTCAATCAGATAGTTAATGGCAGGCTTGATGTGCTCAGGAGTGATCTTTGTAAAATCAGGCAAATTATCAAAGTTCAATAAAGGATTGCCCTGCAATGACTCACTTAGCACAAGTGGTACAGAATTAGCCATGCCAAACTTAGGCAAACTCATGGCAAGTGCAGTCCCCAGTCCGAACTGCAAAAAACGACGGCGCTCCATAAACTCTCCTTATTAATATCATTGAGTGAATCTGGTTAGCTTATGCAAACTTCACCATCAAGTCAAGCCATTAATAAAAACACCGCCCATCATAGGCGGTGCGACATGCTACAAAGCATTATATACCACGGCAGTTGGCGTAGTAAGTTACGCTAGCAGGCCAATCCGAAAAGATGCCCTTAACCCCAACCTCTTTATGCAGCACATCAATCAATTTATACATGTCACCATCGTTATTCGTGATGTCATGTATGCCTGTATAGTACCAGCCACCGCCAGATGATAGCGGATATGAACGCTCAACCGTCCATGTCACAAGCCCAAAACCATGCGCCTTGGCCTGTCTGGCAAATTCGCTCATCTGCAGCTCACCGCCTTTATTGGTGACCAACATCCATGTGGCAGTCGCAAGATTTTGAATGCCTTTTTGTTTTAATTCTGCTAAATCATATTTCCAAGTGGCGGGATTTTGCGGATCGAAATTCTTGCCGTCTTTGGCGCTATTGGCA
>NZ_JAAELD010000006.1 GCF_024227015.1 Moraxella sp. | reverse complement strand
GTTTCTTGATCGAGCCATTCAAACCTTTCATTTGAGTGTCAGCCATGGTTTTGGCTGTGCCGCCTGCATCTTGCAGTTTGGCTTTTAAATCTTTGATTGCACCCACACCTTGCTTGGTAGATGCTAATAATGCCACTCCACCTCGCTCACCAAATATCTGGGCGAATTCTTTCGCACCTGCACCGGCTTTTTCAAGATCAGTAAGGATGTCAATAAAATTACGCATTGATCCATCTGAATTACTAACACTCACACCCATGCCATCGAGTGCTGCGCTCACTTGTTTGGTTGGGTTTAATAGCTTGGTAATTCCGGCCTTAACCGCAGTGCCTGCCATCGTTCCCTTGATACCGGCATCCGCCATCTTACCCATGATTGCAGTCATTCCCTCAAGTGAGAGATTGGCCGCATCGGCCATTGGTGCTGCCATCTTCATCGCCTCACCAAGTTCCAACACATTAAGATTGGCACTGGCGGTGGCTTTCGCCATTACATCGGCAAGTTGCCCGGTTTTGCTTGCCTCCATACCCAAACCAGATAAGATGTTGGATGCAATATCCGCCGTGGTCGCAAGATCAGTTGAAGATGCTGCTGCCAAATCCAAAATGCCAGGCATGGCCGCCATGGTTTTTTGCGCATCAAAACCTGCCATCGATAAAAAACCCATCGCATCAGCTGCCTCAGATGCACTAAACTGTGTAGTGCGGCCGAGTTCCTTGGCTTGGTTTTCTAACGCCTTTAAGGTTTCACCGGTTGATCCACTGATCGCCGATACTTTATTCATTGCCGACTCAAAATCACCGGCAGTCTTTAAAGAGAATCCCGCAAACGCACCCATCGGCGCAAGCATCTTGGTTGAGATGTTTTTACCGAGTGCGGCCGCTGATCCACCCACCGATTTAAGTGATTTTTTAATCGACTTAAACGCTTTCTGTGTTTTGTTCTCAGCGGTGATTACATATCTTGCACTTGCATTTGCTGCCATTATTTCCTTTCCTGCTTCAGTCTAAAATAAGCCGACCACATTACAATTTCATCAACCGTCAAATCCATAATTTCATCCACCGTTTTGTG
Source organism: Moraxella sp. (assembly GCF_024227015.1). Classification (GTDB taxonomy): domain Bacteria; phylum Pseudomonadota; class Gammaproteobacteria; order Pseudomonadales; family Moraxellaceae; genus Moraxella. The sequence continues at coordinate 1,089 of NZ_JAAELD010000006.1, read as the reverse complement.
TAGATGTTCTGCTAATTCATACAGAAAAAGCAAATCACGATCTGACTTTAACTCTTTAGTGCTTCGCCCTCATCCGGCTCAATCTCATTCATTGCATTAACAACGCGCGACACAATATCTGGATCAAACTCATTCATGATCTCGGTCATGTGTACTTTTCGCCAAATTTGTTTGCCGTCTTGATCGAGCGATCGCAAGATAAAAGTCATAATAATGGCTTCATCTGGCCTACCCTCATTCACCAATCTTAAAATCTGTCCTTGGATCTTAAAATTGGTGGCCGCTTTGAAATAGATTTTGGCGGTTTCGCCGTTATCGTCTTTCCATTCCGGCACATCAATTGACAACAAATCACCGCTGATGCGATCCTTAAATTGGCTCTTGGCGATGTTAGTGTAGTTCATAGATTATGATACAGTTGAGAAACTTAGCGCACCATTACCCGTAAATGAGAATGATGCTGCCACCATGTCATCTTGACCAGCTTCAACCGTTAATGAATCCACAATCGCTGTGCCAGTGTAGTATTTATCGTCCGTTGATGCACCCTCTGGATAAAAGTTCATTGTTACCTCTGCACCGGCGGTTAATGCACCTTGACCCGTTGTGTCAGTTTCATCCCAATAGCAATCGCATGATCCACTCCATGAAGTCGTGCCAGCGGTAAATGTTTTCGCCGCATCGCTGAGTGCTGTTGTTTCGATTGTTTCAGCACTTTCTTCAATGCTGTATGATTTTAATTCAGCGATTGTTGCTGTTCCAACTTTTACAACGCCCTCGCTACCTTTATGATTTGCCATTTTCCTTTACTCCGTGTGATTTAACTTTTTTGGTTTTAGTCTTTTTTTCGAGTGACCAACCTCGTGCTTTCGCATTATGAATTTGAGAATCATGCACCATGATTGCCTCTGATCCATCTTTATACATTTTTGGCATATTGCCTCCTAACTTATTAAAGTCGTTACATCTGCTTTGTCCACTCGATACAAACAAGCAAAACGCATGGTCATCAACCCCACTGGTTGATCAGAATCGCCAGAGAGTTCAATATCAACTCCCTCAATATCAATGTCCTTACATTTGCCACTT
>NZ_JAAELD010000005.1 GCF_024227015.1 Moraxella sp. | reverse complement strand
GGGCGCGAAAGATTTCGCCTTTTTTTGTACCGAGTAATATTATCAATATGATAGCGGGCAACCTATCAGTCAAGTATGGTTTAAAAGGCCCTAATTATGCCATCGTCACCGCCTGTTCAACGGGAACACATAGCATTGGAAATGCAGCCCGTTTAATTGAATATGGGGACGCAGATGTGATGATTGCCGGTGGTGCTGAAATGGCCAGTTCAGAAATGGGTATAGGCGGGTTTGCCGCTTCCCGCGCCTTATCCACCCGTAACGATTCGCCAGAAACCGCCAGTCGCCCCTGGGAGAAAGAGCGTGATGGTTTTGTTCTTAGCGACGGAGCAGGCGTATTGGTACTCGAAGAATATGAATATGCAAAGCAGCGCGGCGCACGTATTTATGCAGAATTGCTGGGATCCGGAATGAGTGGTGATGCTTATCACATGACTTTACCGCCAGCAGACGGCGAAGGAGCGCGACGCTGTATGTTAAATGCTTTGCGTAATGCCCAATTAAATCCAGAACAAGTCGATTACATCAACGCACATGGCACATCAACGCCTGCCGGTGATAAAGCGGAAACACTGGCTATTAAAAAAGCATTTGGTGAACAAAAATTAGCCGTGAGTTCGACTAAATCCATGACTGGACATTTGTTAGGGGCGGCAGGTGGCTTAGAGGCGATATTTAGTGTGTTAAGTATTCGTGATCAAATCGCACCGCCTACTATTAATCTATTTAACCTTGATCCTGAATGTGAAGGTTTAGACTATGTACCCCATCAGGCGAAGGAAATGAAGATAGAGGTCGCATTATCAAACTCATTTGGATTTGGCGGAACGAATGGGACGTTAGTATTTAAACGTCTAAAATAGGTGAGTTATGGCGAAAAGAATTGCCTTGTTTAATCATAAGGGCGGGGTCAGCAAAACCACAACGACCTTTAATTTAGGCTGGATGTTAGCTTTAAAAGGTAAGCGGATCATTATGGTTGATGCTGACCCGCAATGTAAACTGACAGGGCTTGTATTGGCTGAAGAAGAATTTGAGGATTTTTATGAAAATCCAAATAATCACCATCTGAAAAAAAGTCTCAT
>NZ_JAAELD010000004.1 GCF_024227015.1 Moraxella sp. | reverse complement strand
GCTCGCACCCTGACCTACACCCATCCAATGTAAATTGCGCCTCAGCGATAGCCTCTTTGGCGAATCACCGAAAATTGCTGCCCTAAAACCGCCTACCCATTTGCCGGCGGCGGCAATCAACCATAAGGTCAGGTTGCGCTGCAGGCGTTACCTGACAATGTGGGTTGACGCTCCATCGATACACTTGTCAGGGAACTCGCTTTGCTCGCACCCTGACCTACACTCATCCAATGTAAATTGCGCCCCTAAAATCGCCTATCCATTAGCCGGTGGCGGTAGTTCAGCCACGAGGCGCAAAGACACAGTCAGCTCATCAAGCTGATAATGGGGCCGTAAAAATGCGACGGCTTTATATGCACCGGTTTTACCGGGTATCTCGGTTACTTCTATGCGTGCTTCACGCAAGGGAAAGCGTGCTTTGATCTCCTGTCCGGCACTGTCATCCAAAACCACGTAGTTGCTGATCCAATTGTTCAAGAATTTTTCGGCTTCATCCCGGGACATAAAGCTACCGATTTTATCCCGC
>NZ_JAAELD010000003.1 GCF_024227015.1 Moraxella sp. | reverse complement strand
TTTAGCTTTATCCCCCATCGGTTTTTAACCCAAGGGTTTTTAGCTTCTTTGGGGCAAAAAGAACTCCTTTTATATTTGTTTCTGATTCTCGCCGCCGACCGCTATGGGCTTTCTTTTTACAGCTATGATCGCATCTGCTCGCTTTTGCACCTCAGTGTCGATGAATATGTCACAGCCAGAGACAGCCTGATCAATAAAGATCTGATCGCCTTTGACGGCAGCCTTTTTCAGGTGCTGCAGTTGCCGTCAAAACCTTTCCCCACCACAAGGCTCCCAGCTAGATCAACCAAACAAAGCCCTTTACCCATTGCCCGTGTCATTGAACAAAGCCTTAAAGGAATCCGCCATGAGTGAGACACAATCTTTTCCATCCCAACAATGGCTGCAAACATGGTGTCAAGACCACGGCTTGCCCAACATCAGCCTGTCTTTAAGATATCACTTGCTACAAGTCATCGATGAGTATCTGCAGTGGATGAAAGCCCAAGGATACGCTGACAATATCCGAGACGATCACCAGCTTGAACTGCAGCGTTTTATCGCATTTGTGCAACATGGCCGGTGGCATTGGGATCAGATTTTTAGCTTCGATGTGCTGGGCTTGTTCCAAAAAGAGGTCGGCAGAAGCCACGGCCGAGCGCTGCGAGG
>NZ_JAAELD010000002.1 GCF_024227015.1 Moraxella sp. | reverse complement strand
CCACCAAAACCACCCATGTGCGGTGTGGGTGCGTGGCTCAAAGTCGCATTATGACTGGCTTTATCGGCTATTTATCGCCCTATGTGATGAATATACCCACCGCTATGGCAAGGTTCATCTGACCGACCAAAAACTCCGCCATATTCTGATAAATTGCCCCATCCCCACCGACACACCCTTTATCACACCCCCGCAGGTCATGCCCGAAGAGTATCAAGGCGATGAGACAGTCACTGCTTATCGTGCCTATTATCGCTGTGGTAAGGCGGATATTTTGGCATATACGGGTCGCCCAATTCCTGATTGGCTATAAATGCTTAAGTATTTAGATAAAAAGTAAAAAAGACGCACCGTATTGAGCGCGTCTTTTGTGGTCGGATCTAAAACGATGGATTAGCCCACAAATGCGCGCTCTAATACATAGTCAGCAGGTACGCCCATGCGTGGTGATACCGTCAGACCAAAATCATCTAGAATAGCAGCAGTGTCGGCATTCATCGCCATGCTACCGCAAATCATCGCGCGATCATCGTCTTTATTGATCGGCGGCAGCCCGATGTCTTCGAACAGTTTGCCTGATTTTAATAAGTCAGTCACACGACCTTGGTTTTTAAATTCGTCACGCGTTACAGTAGGGTAGTAGATGAATTTTTCACGCACCCATTCGCCAAAGATTTCATCATTTGGCAGCTCATTTTCAAAGAAATCACGATAAGCAAGATCTTCGACATGGCGCACACCATGCACCAAGATCACCTTCTCAAAGCGCTCATAAACTTCTGGTTCGCGCACCAACGACAAGAATGGCGCTAAGCCTGTGCCGGTAGCAAGCATATATAAATGCTTGCCAGGCAGTAGGTCATCTAATACCAGGGTGCCTGTTGGTTTTTTACTGACCAATAGCTCATCACCAACCTTGATGTGCTGTAGGCGTGATGTTAAAGGACCGTCTTGGACCTTAATGGAATAAAATTCAAGCTCTTCTGCCCATGCAGGACTGGCGATGGAGTAAGCGCGCACCAATGGCTTACCATCCACCATCAAGCCGATCATGGCGAATTCGCCGCTGCGAAAGCGCAAGCTGTCGCTGCGGGTGGTTTTGATGGTGAATAAGGTGTCTGTCCAGTGGTGAACATAAGTCACGGTTTCGCTGATGAATTTTGACATGAGGATTTCCAGACTGTATAAATGAAAATGAGTTTAATTTAAAGATAAAGTATAGCACAAAATTGGGCTAACACAAAATTTGTGCTATGATAGCGATTTTTGCCATGGACTGTTATTAACTTTTTGGCATAAGGAACCTATATTTTATCATAAACCGCCCAAAAACACCATGAACGCACACCATACTCTCCCCATCATCGGCCATCATCATTCGCCTTTAACTCAGAAATTTGGCATCCCTCGCCAGCCGAATTTGGTCGCCATAAAAAGCCATATTCGTTTTGTTGCGCCTTTTAATAATCCAGATGCTTTTGTGGGCATTGAGAATTATAGCCATCTTTGGATTCTGTGGCAGTTTCACCACAACAAAGAGCAGGCAAATTTCCGCCCGCAGGTGCGTCCGCCAAGGCTAGGCGGTAATGATAAAATAGGCGTATTTGCCACGCGTAGCATGTATCGCCCAAGTCAAATTGGTCTGTCGGTCGTGCAGCTTGATAAGGTGGAGATTGTTGATAATCAAGCGATTTTGCACATCATCGGGGCGGACATAGCGGATGGTACGCCAATCTTGGATATTAAGCCATATCTGCCTTATGTGGATGGCGTGCATGAAGCGATGGGATTTGATAAGCCGAGTGTGCGCGATGTGAAGATAAGCGAGCGGGCGAAGGGTGACTTTGAGGTGTTGATATCAAAAAATACCCTACAAAATGACGATAAAGACATTATCCTAAGCCTAATCGCCCAAGATCCGCGGCCTGCCTATCGCCAAAATGAAACGGGTGTGATGTGCAGCATGAGATATAAGACGGTCGATGTTGATTTTATGAGGGTTGATGATTCGCTAGTGATTGAGCATGTCAGGCAGGTTAACCCTTAAAAATACATTCTAAAAATCGCCAAGATTTGATATAATTTCCTGTTATTTATTAATTTTTTTAAGCTTAAGGTAATCATCATGGAAATCGCCCCATATCAAGAACAAATCAAAGACCTGACCGAACGCGGTCAAGGCCTTCGGAGGTATCTTTGACTTCGAAAGCAAAAAAGAGCGCCTAGAAGAAGTCAATCTAGAACTAGAAAACCCAGATATCTGGAACGACCCTGAGCTTGCCACCAAAATCAGCAAAGAAAAATCCGTTCTAGATGGTATCATCGGTGTTATCGAAGGATTGGATGCTGCATTAGAAGATGCAGCCGCCATGCTTGAGCTTGCGGTCGAAGAAGGCGACGAAAGCCTGCTTGCTGATGTGCAAGTCGAACTTGATGACGCGAATGTGAAAGTTGAAGACTTGGAATTTAAACGCATGTTTAGCGGTGAGATGGATGCCAACAACTGCTACCTAGACATCCAGGCAGGCTCTGGTGGTACAGAAGCCCAAGACTGGTCGGAGATGCTGCTACGTATGTATCTGCGCTGGTGCGAGTCGCATGGCTTTAAGGCAGAAGTTCTGGAAGTGTCTGATGGTGGCGTGGCAGGCATTAAGTCAGCAACCATTTCGGTCAAGGGTGATTATGCCTTTGGGTGGCTTCGTACGGAGATTGGCGTTCATCGTTTGGTGCGTAAGTCGCCATTTGACAGTAATAACGGTCGCCATACGTCATTCTCAGCGGTGTTTGTCTCCCCTGAGATTGATGATAATGTAGAGATTGACATCAATCCTGCTGACCTACGCATCGATACCTATCGTTCAAGCGGCGCGGGTGGTCAGCACGTCAATACCACCGACTCTGCCGTGCGTATCACGCACCAACCCACAGGCGTGGTCGTGGCGTGTCAAAACGAACGCTCTCAGCACGCCAACAAAGACACCGCGATGAAAATGCTCCGTGCCAAACTCTACGAGCTTGAAATGCAAAAACGCATGGAAAAACAACAAGCCCTAGAAGACAGCAAATCCGACATCGGCTGGGGATCGCAAATCCGTTCTTATGTGCTTGATGATTCGCGCATTAAGGACTTACGCACAGGTGTTGAGACATCTAATACAACGGCGGTGCTAAACGGCGATTTGGATAAATTTATCGTGGCAAGTTTGAAGGCGGGATTGTAATTTATAGGTATTAGTAATCAATATTAATGATTGATTTTTCTAATTGAAAATCAGTACAAATGTTGTAGCGAGCTATTTATTTTATTGCCATCTAATGCTAAAATCATCATAATTTACAGTATTTGTAAATTTATCGCCATTTTATTGGAATATTATTATCAAGAGGACAATGATTATGTCAATCGATCGTATTCGTCACGCGGGTCTGCGTGAGAAAGTAATGAGCGCTGATCAAGCGGCTGAGTTTGTTAAAGACGGCATGATGCTTGCCATCACAGGCTTTACAGGGGCGGGCTATCCTAAGGCGCTACCAACTGCCATCGCCAACAAGGCAAAAGCAGCACACGCCAAAGGCGACAAATTCAGCATCGGCATGGTGACGGGTGCATCTACCGCGCCTGAGTGCGATGGTGTATTGGCTGAAGCGAACGCGGTGCATTTCCGCTCTCCATTCCAATCTGATCCAACGCTTCGTAACGGCATTAACGCTGGTAACGTTGCTTATCAAGACATGCATCTATCGCATGTTGAACAGCAAATGCGCCAAGGCTTCTACGGTGAATTTGATATCGCCATCATCGAGGCGGCAGGCATCACTGAAGATGGTAAAATCATCTTTGCCATGGGTATCGGTCACGGCGTAGAAGCAGTTAAGAACGCTAAGAAAGTCATCATCGAGATCAACGCTGCACTAAGCGAAGGCCTAGAAGGCATGCACGACATTTATGGCGATGTTGGTCTACCACCTCACCGTAAGCCAATCCCTATCGTGGGTGCTTTTGACCGCATCGGCACGCCAGCGCTAGAGTGCGATACTGACAAGATTCTTGGTATTGTATTGACCAATTCAGGCGACCGTAACTCTAAGTTTGCAGAGCCTGATGATGTATCTAAGCGCATCGCTGCTCAGGTCATTGACTTCCTAGATCATGAAGTGAAAGCAGGTCGTCTACCTAAGAGCCTACTACCACTTCAGTCAGGTGTGGGTAACGTGGCTAACGCGGTAATGGCAGGTCTGCTAGATGCGCCATTTGAAGATTTGACTGGTTATACCGAAGTACTACAAGACGGTATGCTTGATCTAATCCTAGCTAAGAAGATGAAAACTGCTTCGGCGACCGCTTTGTCATTTAGCCCAGACGCGCTGGCTCGCTTCAACGAGAACATCGAATTCCTAAAAGACAAAATCATCCTACGTCCAATGGAAATCAGCAACAATCCAGAGCTGATCCGTCGTCTAGGTGTTATCGGCATGAACTCAATGATCGAAGCTGACATCTATGGTAACGTGAACTCTACCCACGTTATGGGTAATCGTATGATGAACGGTATCGGTGGTTCGGGTGACTTTACTCGTAATGGCTTCTTTAGCTTCTATGTCAGCCCATCTACTGCTAAGGGTGGTGCAATCTCTGCGATCGTGCCAATGGTATCACACCACGACCACACTGAGCATGACGTGATGTTCATCGTGACCGAGCAAGGTATGGCTGATCTACGTGGTAAATCTCCACGTCAGCGTGCGAAGCTAATCATCGAGAACTGTTCACACCCTGATTATCGCGACATGCTTCGTGATTACTATGATCGCGCTGAAGTAGCAAGCCAAAAAGCAGGTGGTATCCACACGCCGCATCTATTGCTAGAAGCGCTATCATGGCACCAACGTTTCATCGAAACTGGTGACATGCGTATCAAATAAGCTACCCGTTTATATACTAAAAACACCCAAGTTATCGCTTGGGTGTTTTTATTTGGTGCGCTTACAATATTAATTGTGCATCACATGATAGACGGGCATGCCGATGTCGCCATGAAGCGCAGGTAAGTCTAATAAAACCAATGCGCCGAGTACTTCATGGCCTGCTTTTTGGCATAGGGTCTTACTTGCCTTCAATGTGCCGCCTGTGGCCAGCACGTCATCAACTAGTAGCACCTTTGAGGCGGGCAGATCTGCCTTAATCTCCAGTGTATCATTGCCATATTCTAGCCCATAACTTTCTCTAAATACAGGTGGCGGTAGTTTACCTTGTTTACGGATTAACATGAGTGGTTTGCCTGTGCGCCCTGATAATAAGCTACCTATCACAAAACCACGAGCTTCAGTGGCGGCGAAGCATTCGACCGTGTTCATCAAATCGTCAGGCAAGGCTTTTAATAATTCGTCAATCAGCGCATCCACATGACCGTATAGCAGTGGTGTGATGTCATAAAAATCAATACCGTCTTTTGGAAAATTAGGAATGGTGTGGATAAGCTGCCAAAATGGATGATTGTTTGTCATAAAAGCACCAAAGAAAAGATATTAAAACCGCTCATTATACTAAAATTCTGCCATGAATTTATAGCCTTATATGAGCGAGCAATAAAAAATGCAGACCTTAAGATCTGCATTTTTATGAAGGGGCTAACTAGGCTTTTGATACGATCGGTTGATCATTCACCAGTGCATCAGGGTCACCTGCGATGCTTTCGCGTTTTACGAATAAGAAGAACGCAGCGGTCGTCAGCACGGTCAAGCCCACGCCGATGTACAGTGACAGCGTGTAATCAAGACCGAAGCCGATTTTGTTGTAGGCGAGGAATGTATAGCATGCAGCGCTCATGAAGATGGCTGGTAGCGTACATACCCAGTGGAACTTGCGATAGCGATACAGATAGCCTGCCGCTGTCCATAGCATCACCACAGCAACGGTTTGGTTTGCCCAGCTGAAGTAGCGCCATAGGATTTGGAAGTCTATTTTTGAGATGATATAGCCAATCACAAATAGCGGAATCGCAATCCAAAGACGCTTCATTAGCGTGCGCTGTTCCATGTTTAGGAATTCAGAGATGATCAGACGTGCTGCACGGAATGCTGTGTCACCCGAGGTAATCGGTAGAATAACCACACCAAGCACCGCAAATACACCACCAATCGCGCCTAGGTAGCCGATTGAGCTGTCATAGACGACTTTAGAAGGTGAGCCTGCCGAGATGGCTTCTTGTAGCGATACTAGGTCAGGGTAGAATGACAGACCAATTGCACACCAAATAAGCGCAATCACGCCTTCGGTAATCATTGCGCCATAGAAGATAAAGCGGCCTTCAGATTCGTTCATTGCACAGCGTGCCATAAGCGGTGTCTGCGTGGCATGGAAACCTGACAGTGCGCCACAAGTAATGGTTAGGAATAATAAAGGCCAGATTGGCAAATCGCCTTTAGGCTGGAAGTTCTGGAAGAAGCTTTCTACTGTCAGACCGCCCATGCTATTAAAGAAATAGCTCTCAGCAGTGCCAAGCTCGTTAGCGACTAGACCGTAAGTCATGCCAAGTGACATAAACAATAATAGACCACCAAAGAATGGATAAATACGGCCGATGATTTTATCAATTGGTAGCAAGGTTGCGATGATGTAATATATGAAAATGATCGCTGTCCATGCTACGATGATACTTTCTTTGGTTAGGCCAAAGGCGGTATTGGCAACATCGCCCGCAGCAGCTGTCACGCTTTCTGCATTATTGACAGAGATCGCGCCTGTTGCTTGGGTGCCAAACACATCTAGCGTGATTGAGCTTAATAGCTGAGCTGGGCTGGCAACGAATACCACACCAACCAGAATCAGCAGAACCACCGCAAGCAGGTTAATGAAGTGCTTAACTGGCGTGCCTAAGTATTTGCCCGTCAAATAAGGCATACTGGCGCCACCGTTACGCACAGACAACATCCCGCACATATAATCGTGTACCGCACCGGCAAAAATACAGCCGAGGACAATCCACAGCATCGCCACCGGTCCATAAAGCGCACCTAGAATCGGACCAAAGATCGGACCTGTGCCGGCGATGTTTAATAATTGAATAAGCCAAATTTTACCTTTTGACATCGGAACATAGTCCACGCCGTCAGCCATTGTGTAGGCGGGCGTGTTTTTGTTTGGGTTGATGACAAAGATTTTTTCGATGATTTTGCCGTAAACGAAGTAACCGATGACCAGTACGGCAACACAAAAAAAGAACCATAACATGAGTGTTATTCCTAAAGATCCATGACGATTGTCACAATAGATAACTGCTTAATTAGCGCAGTTTAATCACTGGCTAAAATAACTAAATTCTATACAATTGTAAAGCAAAAATTAACCAAAACAT
>NZ_JAAELD010000001.1 GCF_024227015.1 Moraxella sp. | reverse complement strand
TTTAGCTTTGGCTATTTTGGAATCCAACGCTTTAGCTTTGGCTATTTTGGAATCCAACGCTTTAGCTTTGGCTATTTTGGAATCCAACGCTTCAGCTTTGGCTATTTTGGTATCCAACATTAACTTTGGCTATTTTGGAATCCAAAGCTTTAGCTTTGGACAATTTTTAAAGCTTTGATTTAAAAAAAGTTTTTAAACCCTTAATTCGCATAAATAGTAGAATACTATAATTTGTATTTTCTTTCTTTTATTTACTCGCAAATGGAGAATTAAACAATTATGTCAATAGAACTATGGATTCCACTGCTTTGTGCAATTGGAGCGTTGATATACGGTATTGTATCTATAAAATGGGTGTTAGCACTCCCTGCTGGCAATGAACGTATGCAGGAAATCGCTCTTGCTATTCAACAAGGCGCAAATGCCTATTTGAATCGGCAATATACCACTATTTTTGGCGTGGGTATTTTTATTTTCGCAGCCATTGGTTTTGGGCTTGATTGGTTAACAGCCACAGGTTTTGCCATAGGCGCTATATGTTCCGCTGCCACAGGTTATATTGGCATGAATATCTCAGTGCGTGCAAATGTTCGCACAACGCAAGCGGCGAATGAAGGTTTAAATAAGGCTTTAGCCGTCGCTTTCCGCAGTGGTGCCATTACTGGCTTGTTAGTCGTTGGCTTAGGATTGCTCGGTGTTGCAGGTTATTATGCTGTACTGCAAATGATGTTGCCAGAAGGCGGCACGACTATGGTTAATCTCGCTCCCCTGATTGGCTTAGGTTTTGGTGGCTCTTTAATTTCTATTTTCGCTCGGTTAGGTGGTGGTATTTTCACCAAGGGTGCCGATGTCGGCGCAGACTTAGTCGGTAAAGTTGAAGCAGGTATTCCTGAAGATGATCCCCGTAACCCTGCCGTGATTGCTGACAACGTTGGTGATAATGTCGGTGACTGTGCAGGTATGGCAGCCGATTTATTTGAAACTTATGCCGTGACGATTATTGCAACCATGCTTATTGGTGGTTTGGTTTTCCTTGGTAGTGATGGAAAGGTTGATGAAGTGATGGCTAATAAAGCCATTTTATTACCCCTCGTCTTAGGTGGCGTTTCCATCATCGCTTCTATCATCGGTACTTATGCCGTCAAAGCGACAGATGGTAAAAAGATTATGTGGGCTTTGTATAAGGGTTTAATACTCTCTGCAGTCATTGCCGCTATTGCCTTTTACCCCGTCACAGTATGGCTTATGTCAGGCGTGGAAGCATTTACATTTAAGGGATTTGCTGGAGATATAAGCTATTCCGTGATCAATATTTACGCTGCTGCGCTCATTGGTTTAGTTTTGACAGCATTATTGGTTGTCATGACTGAATACTATACCGCCACTGAATTTAGCCCAGTGCGTAAAATTGCTCAAGCTTCCACGACGGGGCACGGCACCAACGTCATTGCTGGTATCGCTGTTTCTATGGAATCCACAGCTTTACCTGTATTAGCAATCTGTGCCAGTATTGGTGGCGCGTATTATCTTGCTGGTATTTATGGTATTGCTATCGCAGCCACTTCCATGTTGTCCATGACAGGTATTATCGTCGCATTAGACGCTTATGGTCCTGTCACTGATAACGCGGGTGGTATCGCTGAAATGGCTGAACTGGATGAAAAAGTTCGCAATATCACCGATCCATTAGATGCTGTCGGTAATACCACTAAAGCCGTGACTAAAGGTTATGCCATTGGCTCTGCTGGTTTAGCCGCATTAGTGTTGTTTGCTGACTATCAACATAAAGCCTCTGAACATGCGGGCGGCTCAATTGCTTTCGATTTATCCGATCCGATGGTCATCATTGGCTTATTTATCGGCGGCATGATTCCCTTCTTATTTGGCGCAATGGCTATGAAAGCGGTGGGACGCGCTGCGGCTAGTGTTGTCATAGAAGTCCGTCGCCAATTCAAAGAAATACCAGGCATTATGGACAAAACAGCCCAGCCTGATTATTCCAAAGCAGTGGATATGCTCACAAAAGCGGCGATTGCTGAAATGATTGTGCCATCCTTATTGCCCGTGTTAGTGCCTATTGTTGTGGGATATACATTAGGCGTTCAAGCCCTGGGCGGTTTATTGCTCGGCACCATTGTCACTGGCTTATTTGTCGCTATTTCCATGACAGTCGGCGGAGGTGCTTGGGATAACGCCAAGAAATATATTGAAGATGGCAATCACGGTGGCAAAGGCTCCGAAGCACATAAAGCCGCTGTCACTGGTGATACTGTTGGCGATCCGTACAAAGATACGGCGGGTCCTGCAGTTAATCCGTTGATTAAGATTATCAATATTGTGGCATTGTTGATTGTGCCGTTGTTGTAATTTGAAATAAGCGTGAGGTGTGTTTTACGATAGGATGGTGCGTGGGGCGCACCTTACGCTTATCAAACGTGGTTCCGCAAAGCAAATTATCACTGTTTAGGAAACGCAGTAACGCAGCGTTGCAGAGATCATCCATTCAAGTGAAAAAAGA